>SBFL01000322.1 GCA_006227965.1 Bacteroidota bacterium
CCATTCCGATGTTGATGAAATAATGGATCAGGAGGATTGAAACCACACCGTACCCGTACATTCTGCTAAATGGGTTTTTTTGCCGTTCTGCCAGCTGGACCAACCTCAGGAGGAGTACCGTAAAGAGGATTACCACGGCACTGGTGCCCAGAAACCCCCATTCTTCCCCTACGGTTGTAAAGATGTAATCTGTGTGCTGTTCAGGTACGAAATCTCCTTTTGTCCGGGTCCCCTCCAGGAAACCCTTCCCGAAAAAGCCCCCGGACTCAATCGCTTTCTCCGATTGATAGGTGTTGTAACCTATGGTTTTCCGAATTTCCTCCAGTTTGTCCGGATCTTTTTCAAGTCTTAGCCACAGGCTGAAACGATCCCGGTGCCTCTGCTCAAAAACCTGCTCAAAAACAAAATTCACTGAAAGGGAAAAGGCAATAGCTAGCACGTATATTCCAACCACCGGCACTAAAGGGATTTTCACAGAAGGTTTTTTCAGAAGGAAGATAATAGCTATGACCAGTGTAAGCCCTATAACTACCCAAACCGTACCGAACATAAGGGTGGTGATAAACAGCAGGATGGCGATAAATGCTACTCCCAGATACCATAAAGGGAGCCCTTCCCTGAAAAGAACAAAGACAAGGGAAAAGAAGACCAGGGCACTGCCCGGATCGGGTTGTGGAATGATCAGGATTGTCGGCAGGATAAATATGGACAGGGCAATCAGCTGGTCCTTCCGCCTTTTTATGTCTGTCTGAATATCGCTGAGGTACTTGGCCAGGGCAAGGGCTGTGGCTGCTTTGGCCAGCTCTGAGGGCTGCAGGTTGAAAAACCCCAGGCCATACCAGGAGGTCGCCCCGGCGATGGTCTTTCCAAAGGGGAACAGACCCAGCAGCAGCAACAGGACAATTATGTAGAAGACACTGGAAAAACGTTCGTAAAAGCTGGCTTCAAGGGCCATAATAAGCAAGATGAAAACCAGGCTGATCCCTATAAAGAGCAATTGTTTGCCATAGAGTTGGCTCAGGTCGAAAATGGAGGTGCCTGATTCGGTAAAGGTGCTGGAATAAATGTTGAGCCAGCCAATACTCACCAGGAGGACGAAAATCAGGATGGATATCCAGTCCAGCCTCCGGAGCATATTTCTACCAGACATATTCGTTGATCTTGAATTCTTGCCCCGAATAAGGCTTGGCGTATTCGTGATCGAGTGTTTTTTCCAGCATCCGCTTCTCCAGGTCCTTCCGGCTGATCTCCCCTTTTAGGTATTTCTCGATCATCAGGGAGGCTATATGCCCCGCATACCTGGCTCCGTAGTACCCGTTTTCGATATAAACGGCCAGAGCGATTTTCGGATTGTGGACCGGGGCAAAGGCAACGAACAGGGAGTGGTCTGTGAGTTGGGTCCGCACGCCTTCTATCCGGGTGTAGTTCTCCACGGTACCTGTCTTTCCCGCAATTTCAACCCCGGGGACCTGAAGCCACTTGGCCGTCCCTTTTTGGTACACATCCGCCATTCCCTGGATAACGGGCTCGAAGTGCTCAGGGTCTATGGTGGTGTACTTGCGTTCGATATACCTTTGGTCCTGGATTTCATTTCCCCCGTCCTTTTTAAAGAAGTGCGGAGTATAATAATAACCACGGTTGGCGATGGCCGCCGTCATGTTTGCCAGCTGAATGGGGGTGGCAGCGACTTCGCCCTGACCGATGGAGTTGGAAATGATATATGTGGAAGCCCACCGCCCGTCCCCGTAGACGCGATCGTAGTATTCCTTCCCCGGGATGCGACCCGGCCTGCCAGTCGGCAGGTCGTATCCGAGATAACCTCCGAGGCCGAAACTTCTCATGTGCCCTTCCCAGACATCCTGAGCCTGGTCGGTGGTTTCATAATTGTCGTAAAACTTGCGGAAGGTCCCTGCAAAGTATGCGTTGCAGGAACGATAAATCCCACTGTTCATATTTCTAAGGCCCCCACCGCAGTGGCACCCTCTCTTGGTTCTTCCCACATAGAATCCGTTGTAGCAGCGGAAGGTGGTTTCCGGGCTGATCACCCCTTCCTGAAGGGCAGCAAGTGCCTGCAGGGTTTTGAAGGGCGATCCCGGAGAAGGTTCGGCGAGGATAGAGCGGTCCCAGGTGGGCTTTGAAATAGTGTCGTTGTGAAGTTTGCTGTAGTTGAAAGACCGCTGTCTGCCCACAAGGAGGGAGGGCTCATAGGTAGGACCGGATATCATGGCAAGGATTTCACCGCTCGAGGGCTCTATGGCCACGATGCCTCCGCGTTTGCCGACCATCAGGCGTTCGCCGTATTCCTGAAGCTCCTTTTCCAGGGTGATATGGAGATCCGTACCCGGCCTGGCAAGGGTATCCCAGCTCCCGTTTTTGTACGGACCGATAACGCGGTTGAAACGGTCTTTCTGTATGTATTTAACGCCTTTTTGGCCCCGCAGGACCGCTTCGTACTGTTTTTCGATCCCTGTCCTGCCCGTCAGCTCCCCGAGTTCATAGTAGGGGTTGTTTTTAAGGTCCCACTCATTTACCTCGCTAATGTATCCCAGCACATTGGCGCCCGCGGAAATTTTATAATCCCGAAGGGATCGCTTTTCAATATAGAATCCCTTGTATTTGCGCATTTTTTCCTGCAGCCTTGCATAATCCTCCTTGGAGAGCTGTGGCACAAGGACGGAGGGAAGGCGGGGGGAATACGCGCGCGCCTTTTTCAGGCGATTCGTAAAGTGATCCCGGGTAATGCCCAGCAAGGAGCAGAACTCCAGGGTATCCAGGGCGGTTACTTCTCTGGGGATGACCATCACATCATAAGCGGGCTGGTTGGCCACCAGCAGTTCGCCGTTGCGGTCGTAGATATATCCCCGTTCCGGATAATCATAAACCGGCTGAACGGCAGGATCTTCCAGGACCTGATCCCGGGAGAAGCGAAATATCTGGAGATAGGATAGCCTTCCTATAAAGGTGATCCCGATCAGGATGATAATGGAAGATAGTACAAGTTTTTTCATCACAATCTCCGGTGAAGGCTGGCAGCCACGGTTTCAGCGGTCTCTGCCGGTCATGCTCTTCGTCTTGAGAACAAGGCGGCAATCAGCACAGAAAAGACAAAGGTGCTCGTGCTGGTCAAAACAATACGTTTCAAAATTAAAAGCAAATTCGACAAACTAAAAATTTCCAGGGCAAAGTAAGCAATGTGGTGAACCCCAATTAATAACGCAAGAAAACTGAATTGTTGTACACGCGAGGACCCTGAAATCCGGAAGTTCTGAAATTCCAGATTCACCCCGAAAACAAACCTCATAATGGGGAACCTGAAGAATGCGGCCGTAAGGCTTGCAGCCGAATGAAGGGCTATTGTATCTGAGAACAGGTCTACGGCAAATCCAAGGGCGAAGGAAATGGCAATCAGCACCGTCCGGTTTTCCTGTACCGGGTACCAGTACAGGAAAAGGATATAGACCATGGGGTTGATGCTTCCCAGGATGTTGAGGTGATTGAAAACCAGGACCTGTGCCAGCACAAGACCTATGAACCGAACCGAACCCATGATGTAACTGTCAGTCATCGTTGGTTTGGTTTTCGAGGCCCAGGATTTCCGGGCGTTTTCGGTTCCGGATGATATAGACCTGCCCGAGGTTCGTCATATCGTTAAAAAGATGTACATCGATTTCATACAAACTCCCGGCCTGATTAAGATCGATGTTCACAATGGTCCCGATTGGGATGTTTTCAGGAAAAATACTGGACATGGCCCCGGTCACAATGGTATCCCCTATCTTCATCGGATCGGGGTTTAGGCGCGGGATATCCTCCAGTTGTACAATTCTGAAGTCCTGCTGGTCCCAGGTGAGCGAACCAAAGTAATTCGTATGCTGTATTTTGGCGTTGATGTTGGACTTGCTGTTGAGCACGCTTTGCACGGAGGCAAAATTCGAACTGCTTCTTTCCACGATCCCGAGAATGCCGTGTGAGCTAATCACCCCCATGTCCTGAAGCACACTGTCACTGCTACCCCGGTTGATGGTGATGTAATTATCGGGATTCGCATAGCTGTTTTTGATCACCCTGGCAGAGAGCACCTCGAAATCCAGGCTGCTGGTATCCATTTCCACGGAGAAGGTCCCGGTCATGTTGTACAATTGTTCTTTCAGGAGTGCATTTTCCCTCAGTAGCTCATCCCGATGGGCCTTCAGGTCAAAATACTGGCCGACACTCGTGTAGGAATTGTATACAGTCCCGCTCAGCCAGTTGGCCGAGTTGAAGTAACGGGCGCGGTGGTAATCGTTATTCTGGATGGTGAGCAGGAAAGAAATGAGCAGGAGCAATGCGTAGAGCAGGGTATTCTTGTTCCGTAATATAAAATTAATGATGCGTTGCATGCACGTGCCCTAAGTACGTCCGGCTGGAAGGTTCCATCGGGGTGCCTCCCGTCTGACTATTTTATAAGGATACTCTTGTAGCGCTCCAGGTTTTTCAGCGCGATCCCTGTCCCGCGGACCACCGCGCGCAGCGGATCTTCCGCGATGTAAACCGGCAGGTCTGTCTTTTGGGACAGGCGCCTGTCCAGACCTCGGAGCATGGAGCCGCCCCCGGCCAGATAGATACCGGTATTATAAATGTCTGCTGCCAGTTCCGGAGGGGTTTGGGAGAGGGTTTCCATTACCGCATCCTCCACCCGGAGAATGGATTTGTCCAGGGCTTTGGCGATCTCCCGGTAGGTGATGGAGACCTGTTTGGGTTTCCCGGTCAGCAGGTCCCTTCCCTGTACCAGCATCTCATCCGGAGGGGACTGCAGGTCCTCCGTGGCGGAACCGATCTGTATTTTGATGTTTTCCGCTGTGGATTCCCCTACATACAGGTTGTGCTGGGTCCGCATGTAATAGATGATATCATTGGTGAAAACATCCCCCGCGATCTTGACGGATTTGTCGCAGACAATCCCCCCAAGGGCGATGACTGCGATCTCGGTAGTACCTCCTCCGATATCCACGATCATATTCCCCTTGGGTTGCATGATGTCCAGGCCTATCCCTATGGCTGCCGCCATAGGTTCGTGGATGAGGTAGACCTCTTTTCCGTTAACACGCTCAGCGGATTCCTTGACCGCGCGCATCTCCACTTCGGTAATACCGGATGGAATGCAAATGACCATCCTCAGGGCAGGAGGGAACCATTTTTTCTTCAGGGCAGGGATGTTCTTGATGAACATGTTGATCATCTTCTCCGAGGCGTCGAAATCCGCAATTACCCCATCCTTCAGCGGGCGAATGGTTTTGATGTTTTCATGGGTCTTGCCCTGCATCATGTTGGCTTCCTTGCCCACGGCAATGATCTTTCCGCTGATACGGTCCCGTGCTACAATAGACGGGCTGTCCACCACTACCTTGTCATCGTGGATAATAAGCGTATTGGCCGTGCCCAGGTCAATAGCAATTTCTTCTGTCAGGAAATCAAAAAATCCCATTCGCTTGAAGTTTGGTTCCCGGTGAACGGGCAAATTTTACCGACAAAAGTAGTAAAATTAATGCTTAAAATGACGCGTGCCCGTCATAACCATCGACATGCCATTTTCGTTGCAATAATCGATGCTGAGCTGATCCTTTATTGAGCCTCCCGGCTGTATCACGGAGGCAATGCCGCTCTGGTCCGCGATCTCAACACAGTCGGGGAAGGGGAAAAATGCATCGCTGGCCATCACCGCCCCGCTCAGATCAAAACCAAAGGAAGTTGCCTTTTGAATGGCCTGTTTAAGTGCATCCACTCGGGAAGTCTGCCCTGTACCACTGGCGCAGAGCTGCTTGTTCCTGGCAAGGACAATCGTATTTGACTTGGTATGCTTGCATATCTTGGCGGCAAACAACAGGTCCTCCATTTCCCGGTCTGAGGGCTTTTTGTCAGTGGCATTCGTCAGGTCGGCAACCTGGTCTGTTTTCAGGTCTTTTTCCTGGAACAGCCATCCGTTCAGGCACGTCCGCAACTGCGTATCGGGAAGGTTCCAGTGCTTCTGAACGAGCAGGATCCTGTTTTTCTTTCCCTTCAGGATTTCGAGTGCCTCTTCTTCAAATGCAGGGGCAATGACCACTTCACAGAACAGGTCGTGAATTTTTTCTGCTGTGGGCTTGTCCAACGGGCGGTTGCTGATCAGGATCCCGCCAAAGGCAGAAACCGGGTCCCCGGCCAGGGCATCCGTATAGGCTTCTACAAGGGAGGACCGGGTGGCCAGGCCACAGGCATTGTTGTGTTTCAGGATCGCAAAAGTAGGTTCATCCTCCCTGAATTCAAACATAAGGTTCACCGCCGCATCGATATCCAGCAGGTTGTTGTAAGAGAGCTCTTTTCCGTGGAGTTGTTTGAACAGCCCTTCAAAATCCCCGTAAAAGACCCCTTTCTGATGCGGGTTTTCACCATAACGCAAGCCCCTTCCTTCCAGCTCGCTCACCTTCAGTGCGGAAATACCCGCGGAATGGTTGAAGTAATTGAAGATAGCCGTGTCATAGTGGGAGGAAACATTGAAGGCCCGGGCCGCAAATTGCTGCCGCTCTTCCAGGCTTGTGGTGCCCTCTCCGTTGTGAAGCAGGTCCAGGAAGGCGTCGTAGTCCTTCATGGAGGCCACGCAAAGCACATCTTTGTAATTCTTGGCAGCGGCACGGATAAGGGAGATGCCCCCGATATCGATCTTTTCTATGATATCCTGCTGAGAGGCGCCCTCGGCCACCGTCCGTTCGAAGGGGTACAAATCCACAATTACCATATCCAGGGCAGGGATCTCGTATTGGGCGAGTTGCTCCTGGTCCCCGGCCAGCTCCCGCCGGCCCAGGATGCCCCCAAAAACCTTGGGGTGAAGGGTTTTCACCCGCCCACCCAAAATAGAGGGGTAGCCTGTAATGTCCTCCACCGCCGTGACCGGAAGTCCCAGGTCACGGATAAACTTCTCGGTGCCTCCCGTGGAGTAAAGGGAGATGCCTAATTCGTGTAATTTGCGAACGATAGGTTCCAGACCATCTTTGTGAAATACGGAAATGAGGGCCGATAAGGCCTTTTTGGAATAACTCATTGTAAGGGATTGTAATTAAGGTTTCAGGCAAGCAAAATTACCTCTTTAAGTAGAAAAATCCCGCCTGGGTTATCAACAATAGCCTGAAAGTTTTAAAGAATCTGTGCCACCTCCCGGCATACGAATTCCAGGAAAGCTTCATCAGCTTCTGAGAAAGGATCCGGGGTATGGGAATCGATGTCGATCTGGCCGATGTTTTCCCCTTGTACAAAAATCGGGATCACGATTTCTGCCCTTACATTCAGGCTGCAGGCGATATAATTGTCCTGAGCGGTCACGTCCGGGACCACGAAGTTCCGATTGCTCACGGCCACCTGACCACATATCCCCTTACCGAAGGGTATCCGGGTGTGTTCTGTCGGCTCCCCGGCATAAGGCCCCAGTTTTAATTCCTCCAGGTCCCCGTCCCGGAAATAGAAGCCCACCCAGTCGTAATAGGGGATCCTCGATTGCAGCAGGGCGCAGATTCCCTCCAGTCGCTTGTCCACCGGAAGGGAAGAATCCTCGGTTATCCTCAATACCAGGGGTTTCAGCTTTTCCAGCATCGGCATCTTTTTTTAGGGTAGGCAAGGTACGAAACAATCCTGTTTTGCACCGCAAAAAAAATCCGGCAGGATGCCCTGCCGGATTTCGATTGTCCATATCCCTGCGGATTACATCATGCCGGGCATGCCGCCTCCCATTGGTGGGCCTGCCGGAGGATTGTCCTCTTTGATTTCTGTAAGCGCACATTCGGTGGTCAGGATCATACCAGCCACGGATGCAGCGTTCTCCAGGGCAATCCGGGTTACTTTCTTGGGGTCTATAATTCCCACTTTCATCATGTCCACGAATTTTTCGGATTTGGCATCATAGCCGAAATCTCCTTTGCCTTCGTGAACTTTGGCCACTACGACTGACCCCTCACCACCGGCATTTTCCACGATAGTGCGCAGAGGGGATTCGACGGCACGGGCCACGATCTGAAGTCCGGTTTCCTCGTCAGGATTTTCCACCTTGACCTTGGAAAGCACGGCCTTGGCCCTGACCAGGGCTACGCCTCCTCCGGCCACGATACCTTCCTCGACGGCTGCGCGGGTCGCGTGCAGGGCATCGTCCACCCGGTCTTTCTTCTCTTTCATTTCTACCTCAGAGGCTGCTCCCACATAAAGGACAGCGACACCTCCGGCCAGTTTGGCCAGGCGTTCCTGAAGTTTCTCCTTGTCATAGTCAGAAGTGGTGGTCTCGATCTGAGATTTGATCTGATTTACCCGGGCCTTAATGCCGTCTGCGGCTCCTGCTCCGTTAACAATTGTAGTGTTGTCCTTGTCGATGGCAACTTTCTCGCAGGTGCCCAGCATATCGATCGAGGCGTTTTCAAGGGTAAATCCACGCTCCTCTGAAATAACCGTACCTCCTGTAAGAATGGCGATATCTTCCAGCATGGCTTTTCTGCGGTCACCGAAGCCGGGTGCTTTCACAGCTGCGATCTTCAGACTGCCACGGAGCTTGTTCACCACCAGGGTAGCCAGGGCTTCCCCGTCAACGTCCTCTGAAATGATCAGAAGGGGCTTCCCGGATTGTGCCACGGGTTCCAGGACGGGAAGGAGGTCCTTCATGGTGGAGATCTTTTTGTCGAACAACAGGATAAACGGGTTGTCCAGTTCGGCGATCATCTTTTCCGAATCCGTAACGAAGTAGGGGGAAAGATATCCGCGGTCAAACTGCATACCCTCAACCACGTCCACATAGGTGTCTGTCCCCTTGGCCTCCTCAACGGTGATAACGCCTTCTTTTCCAACTTTGTTAAAGGCTTCCGCTATAAGGTCGCCAATCATCTCGTCGTTGTTGGAGGAGATAGAAGCTACCTGCTTGATCTTTTCGGAAGAATCCCCTACTTTTTTGGACTGCTTGTCCAGGTCCTCAACAAGGGCCTCAACAGCTTTGTCAATCCCGCGCTTCAAATCCATAGGATTGGCGCCGGCAGCCACGTTCTTAAGGCCTTCCAGCACGATGGCCTGGGCCAGTACCGTAGCAGTGGTGGTACCGTCCCCTGCAAGGTCGTTGGTCTTCGAGGCAACCTCTTTTACCATCTGGGCGCCCATGTTCTGCAGGGCGTCTTCCAGTTCGATTTCCTTGGCGACGGTCACCCCGTCCTTGGTAACGACAGGGGCCCCGAAGGATTTGCTTATGATTACATTCCGACCTTTTGGACCCAGGGTCACCTTAACCGCATTGGCCAGGGCATTCACCCCGCGCTTCAGGCCGTCTCTTGCTTCGATATCGAAGGTTATATTCTTTGCCATAATTATTTCTGAATTTTTTTTTGAGTTAAGGGCAGTCTGTTGTCCTGCCCTGAAATAAATCTGCCTTTTATATTATTGCCAGGATGTCGCTTTCCCGCATCATCAGGTAGTCCGTACCATCCAGTTTGAGCTCGGTCCCTGAATACTTCCCGTAGAGTACGGTGTCTCCTTCCTTTACGGTCATTTTCTCATCTTTGGTGCCAGGGCCCACAGCGACTACTTTTCCTTTTTGGGGTTTTTCCTTGGCTGTGTCCGGGATAATGATGCCGGAGGCCGTCTTGGTTTCAGCAGCCATGGGTTCCACAAGGACCCGATCCGCCAATGGTTTGATGTTAATTTTAGCCATATTGATCGATTTTTTGATTTAAAGTTTCGCTCTTCAACGGGCATAAATTGTGCCACCCGTCAAAAACTGACACATTGTTGAAACAAAAATGCCAGCTTGTCACCCAAGCTGGCATTTTGGTATTTTTCCACCGGCATTTACTGCAGTGTATCTATCGGGCTGACTCCCTGCTGGGCCGGTGTTTCTTCCGGGATTTCCTCCGGAAGGGTTTCCGGGACACTTTCCACTCCCTGCTGTTGTTGCAGGAGCTTTGATTCAGCCTCCCTGTAATTCGTTTTCAGAGCTACGTTGGATAACAGGATCAGAACGATCAGTACAGTGGCCAGCGTCCAGGTAGATTTGTCGAGAAAATCCCCTGTTTTCTTAACACCGCCAACGATCTGGCTTCCGCCTCCTCCGAAGGACGAGGAAAGCCCGCCTCCTTTTGGGTTTTGGACCATCACTACCAGCATCAGCAACAAACATACTATGATGATCAGGATCAGAAATATGGAAAAGGTGCTCATTTCGATTATTCAGATTTATGGCTGCGGAGTTTCTCCACCGCCTTAATTTGGTCTGCAAAGAAACTACTTTTTTCCGGATATTTCAAACTCAGAATCCGGTAGGCCTGAATGGCTTTTTTGTACTTGCCCTGTTCGAGATAGACACGGGCAAGGGTTTCTGTCATAAGTTCCTTTTTGTCGAGCTTCAGGGATTGTTTGATGTTGAAGTCCCCGGGCACCGTTTCCCCGGGTACGATTTTCGGATTCCGGGCAATGAAACGGTCGATCATTTCAAACTTTTTGCTCCGGTCCGGGGGCAGCCCGGTTTGAGCAGATTCATTGGCTTCCTCTGTTTCAGGGGCAACCTTCTTTTCGGGGAGGTGTTTCTTCATGTTGGTCAGCTGAAGCCACTCGGAGAAGGAGTGCCGTTCACTCCTGGTGAATTCCAGGGGACTTCCAAGCCGCAGGGACTCGCCGGATGTGCTCTGTGATTCCTTCACAGGGGCATCGGGTGTCCGATCTTTGGAACGGAACAGGCCAGGGTCCAGGATACGGTCAGCTTCCTCCGTGTTTCGGGGCAGGGGGCTGTCCGCTTCCTTACTGACCAACCCGGTGTCCCGTTCTTTATTGGGGATCACCTCCTCCGAGACGATCTCCTGCTCTTCCAGGGACGTCTTCCCCGAGAGGGTGTCGGCAATGCGGTTTTGAAGGAATTCCTCCGAAGTGATCAGGTCAAACAGCACCTCCCTGTCTGCGGTGCACGCCGCCGTGTACTTAAGGGCGGGGTTGTATTTGTAACTGTTGAGGTTTTTGAGACCGTACAGGTGGAGGGCCCTAGCAGCCTGGAAATAGGGGTAGGCCTCGAGCACCTCTTCGAGCTGGCGGGTCTGCGCCGGGGTCCTGACGGCCTCCGGGTTTTGCAACAGGTATGTGAATTCAGATACCTTCATGGGCTACCAGTCCGCCAGGGACCGGTTGAAAATTTCCTGGTTTATCCGTTCAAAGATTTCCTGATGGGCCTCGTCCCGCACGGAGGCGAGCTGTGAGGTCCCCGGATAATCATAAAAGAAGGAAAAGCGCTGTTCAAAATTGGCTTCTTCCTTGGTATTGTTGTAAAACCGAACGTTCACGGCAATGGTCAGCCGGTTTTGGGCTGCGCGCTGCTGGGCGGTGGCAGTCATTGGAGATACCCGGTATTCCACGATTTCTCCCTCGTAGACCAGGTCTCCTCCCGAAGTAACCAGGTCCAGGCTGGTCTGGGTAAGGATCAGGTCTTGCAGGGCCAGGGTAAAGTCCCGGTCAAGCCCCGGGTCAAATACAGAGCCCGGACTCTGTGTGGCATAGTTCTGGAAGTAGTTCACCTGGAAGGTTTCTGCACTTCCCACATCACCGCCTGTAAAATTATACACCCCGCATCCGGCAAGCACTAGCGAGGCAAGGAAAAAATTCCATAGTGAAAACATACGTTTAAGCGTGCTCATAGAGTATGATTCAAAGGTCGTATTGTTTGATTTTCCTGTAAAGCGTGCGTTCCGAAATGCCGAGTTCGGCAGCGGCAGCCTTACGTTTGCCTTTGTTTCGCTCAAGGGCCTTTTTAATCAGTTCGATTTCCTTCTCCTGTAAAGATAGGGTTTCTTCTTCTTCGATTTCCTCGGCAAAGTGGTATTTGTCCGTGGATTCCGGGGTCTTATGGGGTACCGAAAATTCGGTGTCTGTTTGTGCGGCCGGGAGCACCGAAACGGCAGATCCTTCTTCGACCACGTCCTCTCCATCCCCGTAAATCTTTCGGATCAGCTTTTCGTTCTCTGCCTGTACCTTTTCACTGTTGTCGTGCTTCAGGAGCTCCAGTGTCAGCTTTTTCAGGTCGTTCAGGTCCGATTTCATATCGAAAAGAACCTTGTAGAGGATTTCACGTTCGTTGCTGAAATCGCTCTGCCGCCTTCCCTGCTGTACCACAGCGGGCAGGTTGGCCCCGCTGGCATCCGCAGGCAGATAGGACCTCAGCACATCTGCCGTGATGATACGTTCCTTCTCTAGCACTGAGATTTGTTCGGCCACATTGCGCAACTGACGGATATTCCCAGGCCACCGGTAATGGATTAGCAGCGCTTTGGCTTCCTCATTCAGCTGGATTGTGGGCATCTTGTATTTCTGCCCGAAGTCCGACGCGAACTTTCGGAACAGCAGGTGGATGTCTTCTTCACGGTCCCGCAGCGGAGGCAGATGAATCTCTACGGTGCTCAACCTGTAGTACAGGTCCTCACGGAACTTCTCCTTTCGAATGGCTTCCAGCATATTCAGATTGGTGGCAGCCACGATCCTTACGTTCGTCTTCTGGGTCTTCGAAGAACCAACCTTAAGGAATTCACCATTTTCAAGCACACGGAGCAGGCGGACCTGTGTGGTCAGGGGTAGTTCCCCTACCTCGTCCAGGAAAATGGTTCCCCCGTCGGCCACCTCAAAATAGCCGCTGCGGGTCTGGGTCGCTCCCGTAAAAGCCCCTTTCTCATGCCCGAAAAGTTCACTGTCAATGGTGCCCTCCGGGATCGCACCGCAGTTCACGGCAATATATTTATAGTGCTTTCGGTGGGAAAGGGAATGGATGATTTTCGGGATGGCTTCCTTCCCGACTCCGCTTTCCCCTGTAACCAGGACGGATATATCAGTGGGGGCCACCTGAATCGCTTTTTCCAGGGCCCGGTTCAGATGTACATCGTTGCCGATGATCTCGAAGCGTTGTTTGATGCCTTGCAGATTCACCATTCCTTATGGTTTTTCAGAATAACCGACTGCCC
>SBFL01000396.1 GCA_006227965.1 Bacteroidota bacterium
CCCGACCGGCGTTTCCCTGACAAACAGCCAGGAACCGCCGATGCCAATTAAAATACCAAGAATTAAATTTCTCATAACATCCTTCTCAATGCTTGCGACCATTCACCTGATGGTCGATTTAAAAATTAATCCAGCGTTTACGACGACAACGTGTTTCGCTTTCAGCAAAACACGCTTGTCGCATCGCGAATTTCGAAACCAAGAAAATCACCTGGGTCACCTTCCCTGACTTGAATCAACACCGCGCACAGGATTGTCCAGGTCCCACCACTCTTCCAGTTTCTTCGCCTCTGAAATACGGCCATAGCCGAACAGATCGTCCATTTTGGTCAGCAGACTGCTCAGGAACGGAAGCTTGGCGCCCATGATGTGGGCCAGCTCGTGCAGGACAGTTTTGTCCTGTTTACTCCAGGGGCAGACTGACAAGCAGGTGGAGCAATACATATCCTTGCCCAATTGAAAATCGCCGCAACTTCGGTTGTCTTCAAAATAGGCTTTTTTACCGCCTGCCTGCCACTCGTTGAACGGTTCCCAGACCGGGTGGTCTTCCAGGCTCAGTGCCTGCGGCGGGCATTCGGTGGCACATTTTTTACAACCGACGCAGAATCGCTGCAGCCCGAAATCAATGGGTTTGTCGATGGCCAGGGGCAGATCGGTGAAGATGCAACCGAGGCGGACGTTACCACCAAAGATCGGGTTGATCATCCGATTCATCCGTCCCAGCTCACCAAGGCCGGAAGCGATGGCGTGGGGGATCTGGGGTCCAAAAGAAATTCCGTCAATAGCGGTATATCCCAGGCCCTTGATAAATCGTAACAGCCGGGTGGTTGCCATCCCGAAAGCCTCGTATCCGGCCCGGTCTCCGGCAGCTCCCAGTTGTGTCTGGCTGCGCAGTGTCAGGGCCGGTGGACAGACACCGATCACGCTGATGACGTATTTCAGGCGTTCCGGAAGAATGCGGGTCATCCCGTCCACAGTGACTTCGTCAACATCCGGACTGATCTCTACACCGGCACTCAACCAGTCGGGGTTGATGGTGGTAATACCGATCATGGGGGATCCCAGCTGGACAGCGGCCTTTTCAACGGTTTGCGCCGCCTCCTGGGGGGAAGCCTCCCAGGCCGGTAATCCCAGGGACTGTGGGGGATGAAGCTTCCAGGTGTTCTGAATTTCCTGAATCCCGGGAAACGGATTGAAGACTGGATCTCCCAGCGAGCCGATCGTGCCGGTCTGGTAGGTATTGGCAGCGTAATGCAACGCCAGGTCCCGCACGGAGTATCCGGGTACCTTGTCCCGGACCTTACCGGCCACAAACTCTTTGCTTTGCTCAATGGCTGCCTTGGCTTTCTCACCTTCCACCAGAAGCCTGTGCATCAGAAAGTTCATCTGCGGCTTTGAAAGCCGGGCTTCGTCTGTCTCAGTGGTAATCTGGTCCACCGTTTTGACCCACCAGGGGTAGCGTCTTTTTTTTCGCTGACGATATTCAATATCCATGTTGGTATTCCTCATGATGATGCGTTCCGTCGTGATATTCCGGAAGTGTGCGTCTTTTAACCACGATACTCCCCTTAAAAACTGTCGGTATGATGTTTTTTCCTAGCAGCTAACGGCTGGTTTTCTAATTGGCTATCTACTGCACACAGCCGAATTTATCTGTATTCTTTGAGAACCAGAACTCACCGTTGTCCTCTTCCGTTAAGTTCAGACTCGCACCATAGCCGTCAATCAGCGCCATTGATTTTGATTTCTCTTCCAGGTGGCTCATAATACCTTCCGGATCCCATCCATCACAAAGCCTCTCCTTCAGTTCCTTTGCAACTGAAGGGTTATTTGCCAGGGCATTAGACTGTTCATAGGGATCATTCTCCAGGTCAAACAGGAGATCATCCTCATCATTCCCGTAATAGTGAATGTACTTCCACTTTCCGGACCGAAGCATTCTGCCGGGAACAGCGACCTTCTCCAGATCGACTTCCGCAAAGGCCTCTTTTAAAACCGCATATCCTTTTTGTACTGGATAAATATCACTGAGCACCTCTCTTGCGCTATCTTCCTCACCATTTTGTATGGCGCCGGTCAGGCTTTGGCCATCCTGCCCGGGAGGCGCCTGGGCACCTGTAATCTCACAAAGGGTGGGGGCAATATCCATGAGCGAAACCGGAGAGTTTATCTGCGTGTGCTGTTTAATCCCGTGCCCTTCAAATATGAAGGGGATACAGGCGCTTTCCTCGAAAAAGTTAACTTTTCCGAAGAAGCCCTTTTCCCCGTTTTGCTGGCCATGATCAGACGTATATGCGAACCGTCCTTTCCGATTGTGCTTCTGCAGGAAGCTGTCCCAGGCGTTCTTGACCTCCCCGATCAGTTGATCCTTGTACTCGATCATCCCCAGGTATGCTGCGCGGGTTGCCAGGATCTCCGCTTCAGAAATCTCTTTTTCCGGGTGATATACTTGGTAGCATTTTTTTTCAAAGGCAACAAAGGATCTCGTTTGAATAGTGTCGAAGTTCAGGCCCTTCTTCATGGATCGGGGAAGATCTATTTTCTCCCGGTAATAATCATATAAATCCGGCGGAGCAATATAGGGTGAGTGGGGCCCATAGGTACCAATGACGATACACTGAGGTTTATCGTGATCCTCTTTCAAATACGCTATCGCGGCATCCGTTACGAACCTGTCGTACTCCAGAACTGGAGAGAATCCTTTACCCGAATAAGCCGAGGCAAAAGGATCGAGATTGGCCATAGCCTGCTTCGGACCTCGATTATCCCTGAATGATCGATTTTTTGAAATCCATTGCGTCGGTGTCATGTCACCAAAGATGCGTTTGGAAAAACCATGTCTCTGATCAGGTCCCAGGAAATGCATCCTCCCGCAGAGCACAGTTTCATACCCCTCAGCCACCAGGCTGTGCAGGAAAGTCGCCTGATCACTGGGAAGCGCCTGATTGTTGTTATAAATCTTTGAACGGGCAGGGAGCTGTCCGGTGAGAAAACTCATCCTGGCAGGCACGCACAGTGGGCTAGAGGTATAGGCATTGGTAAATGACACACCGTTCTCCGCGATCCGGTCCAGATTCGGGGTTCTGACCAGGTCGTCCCCGGTGTGCGACATGAACTTGCCGCCGTGCTGGTCGCTCATGAACACTAAAATATCAGGTTTCATTCCAAATTCTCCTTGAATGGGATGTTCTCACGCCTGCCTCAGTGGTGGCGGGAACCAGGTTGCATCACAGACCAGTAACGGCCGGGATAGATGTGGGACCTTTTCCGGTTTCATCATTGTTTTAGTCTGGATATTGTTTCTGTAGTTCTGAGCGCAGGATCTTGCCCATCACGTTTTTTGGCAGGGCGTCTACAAAATAAACCGCCTTGGGTTTTTTGAAGCTGGCCAGATTTTCCTTGCAGAAATCCACAACTTCTTCGGATTCCAGCTTTTCCCCCGGTTGTGTCACAATGGCCGTGCAGACTTTCTGTCCATAAGTCTCATCCGTTGATCCGAAAACCGCCGCTTCCTGGATTTTCGGATGCCGGTACAGGACTTCCTCCACCTCTTTGGGGTAGATGTTTTCCCCGCCACTGATGATCATGTGGTTTTTTCTTTCCACGATATAGAGAAACCCATCGCTGTCCAGTTTTCCCAGATCACCGGTATAGAGCCAGCCATCCCGAATGGCGTCAGCGGTTTTCTCCGGATCTTTGTAATACCCCTGCATGACATTGGGGCCCATACAGATGATCTCCCCGACCTCTTCCGGGGCTGTATCGTTTCCCTCTTCGTCAACCACCCTCACGATGGAGTGTGGAAGGGGACGTCCCACGGACAGTGGTTTTGTGTCGGAGAATTCTCCGGAACGGTTGGTTAATCCACTACAGGTTTCCGTCATCCCGTAATTTTCAATGATTTCTGCCCCGGGAAACGCTTTTTTCAATTGATTCCGGGTCTCGTCCGGGATCGACTCGGATCCGGACATCAACTTCCGGATGGAACTCACATCAGTGGTTTTCAGCTCCGGCATCATCAGCAGCATTTTATAAGCAGTCGGCGGATTGCCGATACACTGGATGCCTTCTTTTTCGATGATTTCCAGCATTAATTTGGGATCGAACCCCTTCAGCATGAACGCGGTATTTGCCGCCAGTATTGTACCGAAAAGTCCCAAAACCCCTGCAGCATGAAACAGGGGATACACGGTCAATGTCTTTTCAAACCTGGATTCCAATACAAGGCTCAAATTCGACATTTCCCATAACCAGTTTTTATGGGTGTGCACCACGCCTTTGGGCCGGCCGGTGGTGCCGGAGGTATAAATGATGGTGGCAATATCGTTTTCTTTTACATCGATCACCGGCATCTCGGTAGACTGCCCCCTGGTGCTTGCTTCAAGATTCTCGAAATCAGGGCTCTCGGCCTGGCCTGAGTAAAGAATTTTTTTTACCTTGGTCACCGAGTTTTGAATCTCCCTGACCACGTCCTCAAACGCGTCCTGGAACACCAGGGTGCTGATATCGGCATGATCCACGATATAAACCAGCTCCTCGGCCGAGAGTCGAAAGTTGAGCGGGACCACCACCGCCCCGATCCGGACGATGGCGAGAATCGTTTCCACCACTTCCAGGCAGTTGGCGAACAGGGTTCCCACGTGGTCACCCCTGTTAACCCCGAGTTCCAGCAGGGCATTGGCCCGGCGGTTAACGGCCTCATTCAGTTCTGAGAAGGTCACCCTTTTCTCATCAATGACAATGGCTTCCAGTCCACCATAGGTGTGAGCGGTTGTCATCAAAGTGCGCCCAATGGTCAATTCCATAATCGTTCTCTCTTTTATTGGGGGGTCAGGTCGTTAATTTTGACCTGACCCCGTTCTCACTAATCGCTGGGTACAAGGTGAGCAGGG
>SBFL01000342.1 GCA_006227965.1 Bacteroidota bacterium
GCATGCATAGTATTTTTTAAAAATAATGGCTATCTTAGCGGCCATCTTGAAACGCAATAAATCTACGTTTATATGAAGATCTTGGTCTGTATCAGCAACGTGCCCGATACCACTTCAAAAATCAACTTCACGCAGGACCTTACGGCATTTGACACCACCGGGGTCCAGTTCGTCATCAACCCGAATGACGAGTTTGGCCTCACACGCGCCATGTGGTTTAAAGAAAAACAGGGCGCTACCGTGCATGTGGCTACAGTTGGAAGTACCTCGGTTGAACCTACCATAAGAAAGGCCCTGGCAATTGGGGCAGACGAGGGTATCCGCATTGACGCCGAACCTGAGGACGGCTTGTTTGTGGCGCGTCAGCTCGCTGAGGTAGTCAAAAATGGCGGCTACGACCTGGTGATCGCCGGAAGGGAATCCATTGACTACAACGGAGGTATGGTTCCCGGTATGATGGCGGCAATGCTGGACATGAATTTTGTCAATACTTGTATCTCCCTGGAAATAGATGGGAACAAGGCCACAGCCATCCGTGAAATCGATGGCGGTAAGGAAACCCTGGAAACGACCCTTCCGCTGATCATAGGGGGTCAAAAGGGTCTTGTTGAGGAATCTGACCTTCGGATCCCGAACATGAGGGGTATTATGATGGCCCGTCAGAAAAAACTTACCGTGGTTCCCCCGGTAGAGGGGGCAGAGGGCACCCGGGATATCCGGTTTGAAAGGCCGGCCCCGAAAGGTCCGGTGAAGCTGGTGGATCCAGGGAACCTGGACGAGTTGATCGAACTGCTCCACAAAGAAGCCAAGGTAATCTAACACAACCTAAAAAAAACAGCACATGTCAGTACTTGTATATGCAGAAACTGAAAACGGAGTATTCAGGAAAAATGCCTTTGAAGTGGCCAGCTACGCCAGCAAGCTCGCCGCCAGCATGGGTACCGAAGCTATTGCCCTGGCTGTCAACGCGGATACTCCTGAATCCCTCGGGACCTATGGGATCGGAAAGGTCCTGAACGTTTCCGAAACCAAACTGAACCCGTTTAATGCCCGTGCCACCGCTTCCATGTTAAAGCAGGCGACTTCCGAGACCGGGGCTACCGTTGTGGTCACGAGTTCAAGTACGGATGCCAAGTATATGGCTTCCCTCCTGGCGGGCATGCTCAAAGCCGGGTTTGTGAACAATGTAGTTTCCCTGCCAGAGGGCATGAACCCCATGGTGGTAAAGCGGACCGCCTTCAGCAACAAGGGCTTCGCATTCACAGAACTGAAAGGGGAACCCGCCATCATCGGGGTCTCCAACAACGCCTTCGGGACCGTTGAAAACCAGGTTACCGCCGAAGTACAGGACTTCGCCCCCCGCCTGTCCGATGCCGATTTCGGGGTTACCTCCGTTTCAGTGGACAGGGTTACGGATAAGGTCACCATCGCAGATGCCGAAATCGTGGTATCCGGAGGGCGCGGCCTCAAAGGGCCGGAGAACTGGGGAATGATCGAAGAACTGGCGGACGTCCTCGGAGCGGCAACAGCCTGTTCCAAACCCGTTTCCGATCTTGGATGGCGTCCTCACAGCGAACACGTAGGACAAACCGGGAAGCCGGTGGCCAGCAACCTGTATATGGCCATTGGGATTTCAGGCGCCATACAGCACCTGGCCGGGGTAAATGCCTCAAAAACCAAGGTGGTCATCAATACGGACCCCGAAGCCCCCTTCTTCAAGGCAGCTGATTATGGCGTTGTGGGAGATGCCTTTGAGGTCGTGCCTGAATTGATCGAAAAATTAAAGGAATTTAAGGCTGAAAACGGCTAATTTTTGTTAATTTGTCGTATTAAGGGGCTGTTAAATGACCGGACTCCCTGTTGTTTAACAGCCCTTTCATGCTTTAAATTCGCCTATGAGCCTTGTAAGGTTAAAAATAAAAGGTATTTCCTACAGTCAGACCCAGAATGGCGCCTACGCGCTTATCCTGAACGAGGTGGACGGGGAGCGAAAACTCCCTATTGTGATCGGTGCCTTTGAGGCACAATCAATCGCCATTGCCCTGGAAAAGGAGATCAAGCCCCCCCGACCCCTAACCCACGACCTGTTCAAAAATTTTGCCGATCGTTTTCAGATCGTGGTCAAACAGGTAATAATCCATAAGCTCGTCGACGGCGTGTTCTACTCCAGCATTATTTGTGAACGCGACAAGATCGAGGAAATCATCGATGCGCGGACCAGTGATGCGATCGCCCTGGCCCTGAGATTTGACGCACCCATCTTCACCTATAAGGCGATTCTGGACAAGGCCGGTATTTTCCTTAAATTCTCTTCCAAAGACAAGGATGAGGAAGGGGACGACAGCATCATGGTGGATGAGATCCTGCAGGAGGGAGAAGCTGTGGAACTCGATCCCGGGTCAGCGGCCCCCTATAAGGAAATGAGCATGGAAGACCTTCGCAAAGAGCTCGAAAAGGCAGTGGCCAGCGAGGATTACGAAAAGGCTGCCAGACTCCGGGATGAAATTTCCAAACGAAAAAGCTGAGTTGAAACGGCAGCGGCCTAAAGGGTTCCTGTGGTTGTTATGCGTGTTGGGGTGCCTGATGCTTCCCGGATCGGCCTTGGGACAGCTGACCGCCGACCCTGATTCCCTTGCCCTGGCTATTGACACCACCCTCCTGGCAGATGCGGGGCCCGAATTGATCCCCAACAAGGGATTCAGTCTGGAGTCCCTCGGACGAGGGGTCCTGGGCCTGGCGGTGGTTCTTGCCATCGCCTTTGCCTTCAGCGCCCACCGAAGGCGGATCAACTGGAAAACGATCGGGATCGGCCTTGGCATCCAACTTTTGCTTGCCATCGGAGTGTTAAAAGTGCCAGCGGTACAGTGGTTCTTCAACTTGTTGGGAGAATTCTTCAACAACATTCTGGAATTCACCCTGGCAGGCAGCGCCTTTATGTTCGGCAGCCTGATGGACCTTGAAAACCCCAACATCGGATATGTCTTCGCCTTTCAGATCCTACCGACCATAATCTTTTTCTCAGCCCTTACCTCCGTACTCTACTATCTGGGCATCATCCAAAAAGTGGTGAAAGGTCTGGCCTGGCTCCTTTCCCGAAGCCTGGGGATTTCCGGACCCGAAAGCCTGAGTATTTCAGGGAATATCTTCCTGGGCCAGACCGAGGCGCCCCTGCTGATCAAGGCCTACCTGGAGAAGATGAACCGTTCCGAAATTCTGCTGGTCATGGTAGGCGGAATGGCCACCGTGGCCGGGGGAGTGCTGGCGGCCTATATCGGGTTCCTCGGCGGTAATGACCCCCAGCTCCGCCTGGAATTCGCACGTCACCTGATTGCCGCCTCGGTTATGGCAGCACCCGGGGCCATCGTCATTTCCAAAATGCTCCAACCTCAGACTGAAGCCGTGGACAGAGAAATACGGGTCACGGCCGACAAAATAGGTAGCAACCTTCTGGACGCCATAGCCAACGGCACCACCGAAGGCCTTAAACTGGCTGTAAACGTCGGGGCCATGCTCCTTGTCTTTGTGGCCTTTATCGCCATGATCAACGGAATTCTGGGCTGGGTGGGGGACTGGAGCACACTCAATGGCTGGATTGCCAGTAATTCAGCCTATGAGGGCCTCTCCCTGGAGGCCATCCTGGGTGCCCTCTTCGCTCCCCTCATGTGGCTGATCGGGGTGGAGGGAAGCGATATCATGATGATGGGGCAGCTTCTTGGCATCAAACTCGCTGCCAGTGAATTTGTAGGGTATATCCAGTTGGCGGAACTCAAGGACATGGCCAGTGTCACACACCTGGGATACCAGAAATCAGTCATTATGGCCACCTATATGCTTTGCGGATTTGCGAATTTTGCCTCCATCGGCATACAAATCGGCGGGATTGGTTCACTGGCTCCCGGACAACGGAAAACCCTTTCCGAGTTCGGGCTCACCGCTGTGCTCGGGGGAACCCTGGCATCCCTGCTTTCCGCGGCCATCGCCGGGATGATCCTGGGGTAAACAGTACGCAAAAGAAGCAGCCTCATACAAATGTCATGAATTACAGGAATTTCCCCAAAGTCGAGTTACACCTCCACCTGGACTGTTCCCTAAGTTTTGAGGTAGCCCGCAAGATCCGGCCCGGCCTGACGCGGGAAACCTATGAGGAAAGTTTTATCGCCCCACCCAAATGCACGGACCTTGCGGATTATATTTCCAGGGCTGTCAGGGGATTTGAACTTATGCAAACCCCGGAACAGTTAAGGCTGGTTACCCTGGACCTCTTCGGGCAACTCAAAAAGGACGGGGTGGTCTATGCCGAAATCCGGTTTGCCCCCCTGCTCCACACCCACCAGGGCCTGGATGCGGAAGAAGTCGTAAAGGAAGTTCTCACCGCCACACAGCAGGGAATCCTGGAAAGCGGGGTGGAAGCACGGCTGATCCTTTGTACCCTGAGGCGTTTTGACGAGTCCCAGAGCCTCGAGACGGCCCGTTTAGCAGCAAAATTCCGGGGAACGCTTGTAGTGGGTATGGACATAGCAGGGGATGAGGCAGGCTACCCCATTGACGCCCATGTTAAGGCCTTTGAATTTGTCCGCAGCCGGGGAATCCCCTGTACGGCCCATGCCGGAGAAGCCAAAGGAGCCGGAAGCGTATGGGAGACCCTGAGAGACCTGCATCCCCAGCGGATCGGTCATGGGGTCCGCTGCATAGAGGACGATCACCTGCTCGAGTTCATACGGGAAAAAGGACTGCATCTGGAGGTCTGTCCGACCAGCAACATTCAGGTGGATGTATTTGACCGATTGGAGGACCATCCGGCAGACCTGCTCTTCAAAAAGGAGATTT
>SBFL01000076.1 GCA_006227965.1 Bacteroidota bacterium
GTACCCATATTAGATAAAGCTAAACGAATTGACAAAAATTAAGATGATTTACAAAAAAATTAACGTGTATTTTATCAACCTTACAGGGGGTGGTTTCTGTTGATAAATTCTTTAATAAATGACTTCATATTTCTCCTAAAACCTACCATTTTCCGTATATTGGCATGATTTTTTAACCCCATAAACCGATAGAAAAACTGCAATATGGCGGAAGGAGAAAAATTGATCCCTATCAACATAGAAGATGAGATGAAATCGGCCTACATTGACTATTCAATGTCGGTCATTGTGTCACGTGCGCTTCCTGACGTCAGGGACGGTCTGAAACCGGTCCACAGAAGAGTTCTTTACGGCATGCATGAACTGGGGGTGCGCTCTTCAAGCGCACACAAGAAATCTGCCCGTATTGTCGGGGAAGTACTCGGTAAATATCACCCTCACGGGGATACCTCTGTATACGACACCATGGTACGTATGGCCCAGGACTGGAGCCTGCGCTACATGCTGATCGACGGACAGGGGAACTTCGGGTCCATAGACGGGGACAGCCCTGCGGCCATGAGGTATACGGAGGCCCGGATGCGGAAGATCGCCGACGAGATGCTGGCGGATATCGACAAGGAAACGGTAGACCACCAGCTGAATTTCGACGATTCCCTCCAGGAGCCCACTGTACTGCCTACCCGGATCCCGAACCTGTTGGTAAACGGGGCTTCCGGAATTGCGGTTGGCATGGCTACCAACATGCCGCCCCACAACCTCTCGGAGGTCGTGGATGGAACCATTGCCTATATAGACAACCGGGATATCGAGATCGATGAGCTGATCCAGCACGTCAAGGCCCCTGATTTCCCCACCGGAGGGATTATCTACGGGTATGATGGGGTAAAGGAAGCATTCCACACCGGACGCGGACGCGTGGTCATGAGGGCCCGGGCCCATTTTGAGGAGGTTCAGGGGAAAGAGTGCATCGTGGTGACTGAAATCCCTTACCAGGTCAACAAGGCAGACATGATCAAGAAGACCGTCGACCTGATCAACGACAAGAAGGTTGAGGGGATCGCCGACATCCGGGATGAATCCAACCGGAAGGGAATGCGGATCGTTTATGTCCTGAAACGCGATGCCATTCCAAACATCGTCCTGAATACCTTATATAAGTACTCAGCACTGCAGTCTTCCTTCAGCGTTAACAACATTGCACTGGTGGAAGGAAGGCCACAGCTGCTCAATCTCAGGGACCTGATTTCCCATTTCGTCAGCCACCGGCACAATGTGGTGGTGCGGCGGTCTGAATACGAACTTAAAAAAGCGGAGGAACGCGCCCATATCCTGGAAGGACTTATCATAGCCTCGGACAATATAGACGAAGTAATCGAGATCATCCGGGGGTCCGCCAATGCCGATGATGCAAGGGCCAACCTGATCGAGCGCTTCGAGCTATCGGAAATCCAGGCCAGGGCTATTGTGGAAATGCGGCTGAGGCAGCTCACCGGGCTGGAACAGGATAAGCTGAGGTCTGAATACGAGGAGGTGAAAGCCACCATCGAGGACCTTAAGGATATCCTGGCCCGGGAGGATCGCCGGATGGAAATCATCAAGGAGGAGCTCCTGGAGGTTAAGGAAAAATACGGGGATGAGCGCCGCTCCGAAATCAACTACGTGGGAGGGGACCTCAGCATTGAGGACATGATCCCGGACGAGCAGGTGGTCATCACCATATCTCATGCCGGGTACATCAAGCGGACTCCCCTTGCGAGCTATAAAACCCAGCACAGGGGCGGGTGGGGCAGAAGGCCTCCGCCACGCGAAACGAGGATTTCCTCGAGCATCTGTTTGTCGGCACTAACCACCAGTACATGCTTTTCTTTACCCAGAAAGGGCAATGTTACTGGCTGCGTGTCTATGAGATCCCGGAAGGCAGCCGGACTTCCAAGGGAAGGGCTATCCAAAACCTCATCAACATCGACCGGGACGATAAGGTGAAAGCCTTTATTTGTACCCGGGATCTGAAAGATGAGGACTACGTCAACAGCCATTACGTCATAATGGCAACCAAGAAGGGCGTGGTTAAGAAGACCCCCCTGGAACAGTATTCACGCCCGCGGCAGAATGGGATTATTGCGATCAATATCCGGGAGGGAGACGAGTTGCTGGAGGCAAAACTAACCACCGGCTCCAGCGAGATATTCCTGGGGCTCAAATCCGGGAAGGCCATTCGGTTTGAGGAAAGCAAGACACGCCCCATGGGGCGGAATGCATCCGGTGTCAGGGGGATTACCCTGGCCGATGAGAGCGATGAGGTCATCGGCATGGTTTCCGTTCACAATTTCGACGAGGACATCCTTGTAGTCTCAGAAAACGGGTTTGGCAAACGCTCTTCCATAGAGGACTATCGACTTACCAACCGGGGTGGAAAGGGAGTTAAGACTATATCCATCACAAAGAAGACCGGGGGCCTGGTGGCGATCAAAAACGTTTCAGACTCGGATGACCTGATGATTATAAACAAGTCTGGTATCGCCATCCGGATGAGTGTGGAGGATCTTCGTACCATGGGCAGGGCCACTCAGGGAGTGAAACTGATCAACCTCAGGGAAAACGACTCGATTGCTGCGGTTGCCAAGGTTATGAAGGATGAGGACGATTTGGACGAGACGGACATCCTGAATATGGAGGTCGAAACCGAGGATGGCACGTCTCTTGATACGGATAATCCGAACCCACCTTCAACCTCGTAGATAGATATACACTAATTCGAATAAACACAGTTACATGAAAACCAAAATGCTATTTATTGCGGCACTGCTCATCGGCATGGCCGGATTCTCACAAAAAGATGAAATACGCGAAGCGGAAAAAGCCCTTAAAAAAGGAGACGCCGCAACAGCCAAGACCAATATCGATGCGGCTGCAGGCATGATTTCCGGGGCGGACGAGCGCCTGCAGGCCCAGTATTACTTCGTACGTGGGCAGGTATATGGGGATCTCGCCCGCAAAGGGGACGTCGCGGCCTTTGCGACAGCCGTTGAGTCCTACAAAAAGGTGTTGAGCTCTGAAGAGGCCGTTGGTAAGGAAAAGTATTCGGAAGAGGCACGTATCCAGATGTCTTCTATCGCGAATGACCTGGTAAATGCCGCCGTGGAGGATAACAAGAACAAGATGTTCAAAGAGGCTGCTGAAAAATTGTACCTGGGGTATCAGCTTAGCCCGAGAGACACCGTCTATCTTTACTATGCTGCCAGCAGCGCCGTAAACAGCGGTGACTATGAAATGGCCCTGACGTACTATCAGGAACTGAAGGAAGTCGATTACGACGGAAGCCAGATGGTCTATAAGGCGACCAACGTGGAAACAGGCGAAGAAGAAGTTATGGACAAGATCCAGCGCGACCTTATGGTAAGGTCCGGCACCTACACCAACCCTGCCGATGAGAAAACCGAATCGAAAAAGGCTGAAATCGTTCGGAATATTGCTCTTATCTATACCCAGCTGGGAAGAAATGACGAAGCCCTTGCAGCCTACAGGGATGCCCGTGCGAACAACCCGGAAGATGTGAATCTGGTTCTCAACGAGGCCAACCTGTATTACCAGATGGGGGACAAGGAAAAATTCAAGGAATTGATGACCGAAGCTGCGGAAATGGCTCCGGACAATGCCGACCTGCACTACAATATTGGGGTAATCGCCATGGAACAGGACAATATTGAAGAGGCACGCAAGTCTTACAAGAGGGCTATCGAAATCAACCCCGGGTATGTAAACGCTCAGTTGAACCTTTCCACTACCTATGTGAACGAAGGCAACTCGCTTATTGATGAAATGAATTCGCTTGGGACCTCCCGTGAAGAAATCGCAAAGTACGATGATCTCAAGAGGAGGAAGGATGAACTCTTCGAGGAGGGAGCCAAGGTCCTGGAGGACGCCCTTAAAACGAACCCCGACAACCAGGGAATCCTGACCCAGCTCAAGAACATCTACGGAGCCCTTGGGGACACGGAGAATTTCATGAGGCTCAAAAAATTGCTGGGAGAATAACCCCGGCAGATAATATCATTTCAAAAGCCTCGCTCCGGCGGGGCTTTTTATTTAAACGATCTTGACGATTACGCGAAGCGGGTGAGTGTAGTTCCTAACCTCCCTGTTGAAAATACCGGTATGGTCCAGGCGGTCTATTCGTACCTTGCCGTGGCAATGGATAATGTAGTTGTCCTTCATGATGATCCCAACATGGTCGATGACCCCATCCGGCCCGTCAAAAAAAGCCAGGTCCCCTGGTTCACTCTCCTCGATGAAGCTGAGGGGGGTGCCCTGCCGGGCCTGCTCTTCAGGGTTCCGTTTCAGGAGCACCCCATGTGCCTTGTAGACCATTTGGCTCAGGCCTGAGGCATCGATGCCGAAGGGGGAACGTCCCCCTTTCAGTTCAGGGCTGCCCAGGTACAGGAGGGCGGTGTCCACAAGGGCTTCCCGGCCGGCTTCTTCCCGGAAGACCTCCCCTTCGTGCTGGTGTGAAAGAACCGGCGCCCCGAGCGTGCTGGCACCCAGTGGTATAGGCTGCAGCAGACCCTCTGCTGTGATGATGTGGGAAAAAAGGTCTGCGGCGCATCCCCCGGAACCCATGTTTTCGAGTTCCCCGTACTGGTCTTCGCTGATGGAATGTAGTTGAAGGTTCCGTATCCAGCCTTCCGTGCCGTCGAGTTGCGTGCGGACCCGGCTCCAGTGTTTCCTGGATTCAAGGACCTTGAATAGTTCACCATAAAGCAACTGGGTAAGAAGGCCTGAGCTCCCGTCCGGCGATTC
>SBFL01000180.1 GCA_006227965.1 Bacteroidota bacterium
AGACAAAACAGGGGCCTTCCCTCCGGAAAACCAGTTGGGATACTCCTTTTCGATGAACTTACAAAATTGATAGTTGGCCTCTGATTTCTGCGATTCCAGGATCTCAAACATCCCGCTGTCTTCGATGTCTTCCAGTTCCAGCTCCCAGTAGATGAGCCTGCGGTAAAGGTCTGTCCAGCCCTCGAAGCTGTTTACCATAGAAAGTTCCATGGCAATCTTACGGAATTCCTGCTGGTAGGTGGCAGTTGTTTTTTCAGATACCAGGCGGGAGTGGTCCAGGTTCTTTTTCAGGCACAGAAGGATTTGATTGGGGTTTACGGGCTTAATGAGGTAGTCGGCAATTTTAGAGCCTATAGCCTCCTCCATTAGGGATTCTTCCTCGTTTTTTGTGATCATTACCACAGGGAGGGAGGCATCCAGCTGTTTGATCTCAGTCAGGGTTTCCAGGCCTGACAGGCCGGGCATGTTTTCGTCCAGGAAGACAATGTCAAAAGGCCTGTTTTTCACGGCTTCCAGTGCGTCCTGCCCGCTCGGGCTGGTGATGACTTCGTAATTTCGCTCCTCGAGAAAAAGTACGTGGGATTTCAGCAAATCAATTTCGTCGTCTACCCACAGAATGGTTATCTTCTTCATGACTGTTCGTTGCAAGGGATGTTATTCCCTTCCGGGAGGTTTCCCGATTGATGAATCTGGCGGCATTTTTCTACCTTTAGCCCACAAACACCGTTCCGTTGAAGCGATCTTCCAAGCTCAAGATATTTAACGATCCAATTTACGGATTTATAAGGATTCCGAACAACCTGATCTTCGATCTGATTTCCCATCCCTACTTTCAGCGTCTTAGGAGGATTTCACAGATGGGACTGAGCTATCTGGTATATCCGGGAGCGCATCATACGCGCTTTCACCATGCGCTCGGAGCCATGCACCTTATGCAGGAGGCCATTACCCTGCTTCGGCTTAAAGGTGTGGCTATTACTCCGGAAGAGGAGAATGGATTGCTTTGCGCCATATTACTTCACGACATCGGGCATGGCCCGTTTTCCCATGCCCTTGAAAACGAATTGGTGCTCGGGATCTCTCACGAAACGCTCTCCCTGAAATTCATGGAAAAATTGAACCGGGAATTTGGGGGAGCCCTCGAGGTGGCCATTCAGATCTTCCGGGGCACCCATCCGAAGCCCTTCCTGAATCAACTGGTCTCCAGTCAGCTGGACATGGACCGGATGGACTATCTGAAGCGGGACAGTTTCTACACGGGCGTTGCCGAGGGCTATATCAATTCTGAAAGACTCATTACCATGCTTTCGGTATACAGGGGGAATCTGGCGGTAGATGCCAAGGGGGTGTATTCTGTGGAGAAATTTCTGATGGCCAGGAGATTTATGTACTGGCAGGTTTATCTGCATAAAACAGGG
This sequence comes from Bacteroidota bacterium, assembly GCA_006227965.1. Classification (GTDB taxonomy): domain Bacteria; phylum Bacteroidota; class Bacteroidia; order Flavobacteriales; family Flavobacteriaceae; genus Robiginitalea. Next base: position 1,419 of record SBFL01000180.1, read on the forward strand.
CTGGTGGCCGAACAACTCCTTATCCGGGTAATTCGTAGGGCCCGGGAGCTGCATCGGGAAGGCTTGTTAATCTGCAACTCCGGGAGTCTGGGATATTTCCTGGAACAAAAAGATGACGGGGCTGAATTTACGGAAGTTGCGCTGGAACGGTTTGCGAGGCTGGACGATGTGGATGTGCTGGCCGCCCTGAAACACTGGGAACAGGATGACGACCGGGTACTGTCATGGTTATGCCGGATGATCCTCGACCGGAGGTTGCTTTCGATCAAGATCAGGGATACGCCATTTCCCTCGGAACGGCTGGAATTTAAAAGGGAAGAACTACAGCAAAGCACCGGATTTTCGGATGAGGAGGCCTCTTATTTCGTTTTCGGGGGTGAAATATCCAACCGGGCCTATAACCGGCAGGAGCAAAAGATCCTCATCCTCGAAAAAAATGATAAGGTGGTCGATGTTGCCCAGAGGTCAGCCCATCTGAATCTTGAGGTATTGTCCCATCCGGTAACCAAATATTATATCTGTTATCCGAAAAAAGGGGTATGACAATTTTTCTTACTTTTGCCCCATCCGAAACTAATTTGGTTATTCCTTGGAATTCACGGCCAGTCAGATTGCAGGCATCCTTGAAGGAGATGTAGAAGGCAACCCCGAGGTTGCCGTTCATAAATTGTCCAAGATCGAGGAGGGGGAAGCCGGGTCACTGACTTTTCTCGCCAATCCCAAGTATACGTCTTTCATTTACAGCACTGAGGCTTCAATTATAATCGTCAACAGGGATTTTGTACCTGATCAGCAATTAAAATCCACCCTTATCAGGGTAGACGACGCCTACAAATCCTTTTCAAAGCTGCTGGCCTATTACAACCAGGTCAAAAACACAAAGTCCGGAATCGAAAATCCCGTCTTTATTTCTGAATCGGCCCGTTATGGGGAACGGGTATACCTGGGGGCATTTTCATATATAGGGAACAATGTTACCCTGGGGGCCGACGTCAAGATCTATCCAAATGTCTATATCGGAGACAATGTTACCATAGGGGACAGCACGATCGTATTTGCAGGCGCTAAAATCTATTCTGAAACGGTTATCGGCCGCGATTGTGTTATTCACAGCGGGGTAATTCTCGGCGCTGACGGTTTCGGCTTCACCCCGGATGAAAATGGCGAGTTTTCCAAGGTGCCCCAGACCGGCAATGTCGTGCTTGAAGATCATGTGGATGTAGGGGCCGGCACTACCATTGACAGGGCGACCCTGGGCTCCACCGTTTTGAGGCGGGGGGTTAAACTCGACAACCAGATACAGATCGCCCACAATGTCGAGATAGGTGAACATACGGTGATAGCGGCCCAAACGGGCATCGCCGGATCCACGAAAATAGGAAAGCACTGCATGATAGGAGGGCAGGTGGGCATTGTAGGTCATATAGCCATCGGAGACCGCGTCAAAATTCAGGCACAGTCCGGTATTAGCAGGAATATTAAGGACGACGAGGTGCTTCAGGGTTCACCAGCCATGAATTACGGGGATTACAACAAATCATACGTCCATTTCAGGAACCTTCCCAGGCTCGTCCAGCGGATTGAAAACCTGGAAGAACCAAAAGGCGAATAGATAATGACCAAGCAACGAACTATTGCAAATGAGGTAACGCTCAGAGGCGTGGGGCTGCATACTGGTGAAAATGTCACCATGAAGTTTATCCCTGCCCCTGAAAACCACGGTTTCGCGTTCAAGCGGGTGGACCTTGAAGGGGAACCCGTCATTGAGGCGGATGCGAATTACGTGGTCAATACCCAAAGGGGGACCAATCTCGAAAAGCACGGGGTGAAGATCCAGACCTCCGAACATGTGCTGGCTGCCCTGGTTGGGATGGAGATTGACAATGTGCTGATTGAGTTGGATTCCCCGGAACCTCCTATCATGGACGGGTCCTCCAAATTTTTTATCCAGGCCCTGGAAGAGGCCGGAATCGTGGAGCAGGATGCTGAGCGGGATGTTTTCGAGGTTAAGGACGTGATTACCTATAAGGACGAGGCCACTGGAAGCGACATCACAGTCATTCCCGCGGAGGAATACCAGGTAACAACCATGGTCGATTTCGGCACCAAGGTACTGGGGACCCAAAACGCCACCCTTGAACACCTTTCACAATTCAAGACGGATATTGCCGATGCCCGAACCTTCAGTTTCCTGCATGAACTTGAAATGCTGCTGGAAAACGGCCTTATCAAGGGAGGGGACCTGAACAATGCCATTGTCTATGTCGACAAGGAGATTTCGGATGCCACCATGAAGAAACTGGAAAAGGCTTTCAAAAAGGAAAAACTCTCCGTAAAGCCCAATGGGATCCTGGACAACCTTACCCTGCATTACCCCAATGAGGCGGCACGGCATAAACTCCTGGACGTTATCGGGGACCTTGCGCTGATCGGCACCCGGATCAAGGGGAAGGTAATTGCCAACAAACCGGGGCATTTTGTAAACACGCAGTTCGCGAAGAAACTTTCCAAAATCATCAAACTCGAAAAACGAAACAAGGTTCCGAAATACGATCTGAACCAGGAGCCGCTCATGGATGTTACGAAAATCATGTCCATGCTGCCGCACAGACCCCCCTTCCTTTTGGTGGACAAGATTTTGGAATTATCGGATACCCATGTGGTGGGCCTGAAGAACGTCACCATGAACGAACCATTTTTTGTGGGGCACTTCCCGGGTGCTCCCGTTATGCCCGGGGTGCTTCAGGTGGAAGCCATGGCCCAGACCGGTGGGATCCTCGTGCTCAGCACCGTACCGGACCCCGAGAATTACCTGACCTATTTCATGAAGATAGACAACGTGAAATTCAAGCAGCAGGTTGGACCCGGAGACACCCTGATCTTTAAATGCGACCTGATGTCCCCAATCCGTAGGGGAATCTGCCACATGCAGGCCTATGCCTACGCGAATGGCAAACTTGCCTCAGAGGCTGAACTGATGGCGCAGATCGTGAAAACCAAAAACAACTGAGATGAACCAGCCGCTGGCCTACGTGCACCCGGGCGCCAAAATAGCCAAGAATGTCGTTATTGAACCCTTCGCAACCATTCACAATAATGTCATAATTGGTGAAGGAAGCTGGATCGGGTCTAACGTAACCATCATGGAGGGGGCACGAATCGGTAAAAATTGCAATATATTTCCGGGTGCCGTTATTTCCGCCCCGCCCCAGGACCTCAAGTACCAGGGGGAGGAAACCACGGTTGAAATCGGGGACAATACCACCATACGAGAGTGCGCCACCATCAACAAGGGCACTTCGGACCGTATGAAGACGGTCATTGGCAGGA
>SBFL01000201.1 GCA_006227965.1 Bacteroidota bacterium
GAGCTGACAAAATCCCTGAAGGCCGGGGCAGACCTCATCGGGGTAAACAACCGGAACCTGAAGACCTTTGAAGTAAGCCTGGACATCAGCAGGGAGCTGGTCACCCGCATCCCGGATACCGTGGGAAAGGTCTCTGAAAGTGGTCTGGACAGTCCAAGCCAGCTACAGGAACTTAAATCCATCGGCTATGACGGATTCCTGATGGGTGAAACCTTCATGAAAGAAAAAGATCCCGGGGCTGCCCTGGCGGCCCTGCTAACGGAAATAGATCCATGAAACTGAAAGTCTGCGGCATGCACCACAATACCCTGGAGGTGGCCTCGCTTACCCCTGATTACCTCGGATTTATATTCTGGGAGGACAGCCCACGTCATTATGGAAGGAAGGAAATACCCGAACTGCCCACTGAGATCACTGCTGTTGGGGTATTCGTGGATGCCCCTATGGAATTCGTGCTGGGGAGGGTCAGGGACTTTGGTTTTGGGGCGGTCCAACTGCACGGGAAGGAATCTCCGAAGTACTGCCGGGATCTGAAAAAAAACCTGCAGGGCTTACCTCCTGTTGAACTCATCAAAGCTTTTCCGGTAGGGGACACCTTTGATTTTACATGCCTGGACCCTTACCTTGCCGTAACGGATTATTTCATGTTCGACACCAAGGGCATCCTTCCCGGGGGGAACAGCAGGACCTTTGACTGGACCCTGCTGGGGGAATACCCCTTTGAGCATCCTTTTTTCCTGAGCGGGGGCATCGCAGAGGCGCATTGCGAAAAGCTCCTGGATTTTGTCAGGAACCCACAGAGCAGGTTTTGCCATGCCATCGATGTGAACAGCGCCTTTGAAACGCGTCCCGGGGAAAAGGATACATACGCCCTGGGGCGGTTTCTTCAGTGTGATTTCTGGAAGGAAGCCGGACATCCTAATATTTGAACTATGATTAAAGATGCACACATGAAAAGCTACCATGCTGATAAAGACGGGTTTTATGGCTCCTTTGGCGGGGCCTTCATCCCTGAAATGCTTTATCCCAATGTGGCGGGATTGAAAAGCAGGTACCTGGAGATCATTGAGAGCCCTGGTTTCCAAAAGGAATTCCGTAACCTGCTTCGGCATTATGTCGGCAGGCCCACCCCCCTTTATTACGCCGGGCGGCTTTCCGAGAAATACGGCTGCCGTATCTACCTCAAACGGGAGGATCTCTGCCATACAGGGGCACATAAGGTCAACAATACCATCGGACAGATCCTGCTTGCCCAAAAGCTGGGCAAAAAGCGGATCATAGCCGAAACAGGGGCCGGGCAACACGGAGTGGCTACCGCCACGGTCTGCGCACTCATGGGCCTGCCCTGTATTGTCTACATGGGAGAAGTGGACATCGCCCGCCAGGCACCCAATGTGGCCCGGATGAAACTACTGGGGGCAGAGGTCCGGGCAGCACTCTCTGGCAGCCGGACCTTAAAAGATGTCACCAATGAAGCGATCCGGGACTGGATCAACAACCCGGAGGATACTCACTACATCATCGGTTCCGTAGTAGGGCCCCACCCCTATCCGGACATGGTGGCCCGTTTCCAGTCCGTGATTTCGGAAGAGATCCAGGCGCAGCTCAGAGAGCTGGAAGGACGTGACGCCCCGGATTATGTCATTGCCTGTGTGGGCGGCGGCAGTAATGCCGCAGGAGCCTATTACCACTACCTGGACCGGGAAGAGGTGGGCATCATTGCCGTGGAGGCAGCAGGACGCGGGATCCACAGTGGAGAAAGCGCGGCAACTTCAGCCCTTGGGCGCACAGGCATAATCCATGGGAGCAAGACCCTGCTGATGCAGACCGATGACGGACAGATCACCGAACCCTATTCTATTTCGGCTGGCCTCGACTACCCAGGGATAGGCCCCATGCACGCGCATTTGTATACCTCGGGAAGGGGGGAATTCCATTCCATTACGGACGAGGAGGCCATGGAGGCGGGGCGGGAGCTGGCCGCCCTGGAGGGAATCATCCCGGCCATTGAAACCTCCCATGCCTTCGCGGTCCTCAAGAACCGTCCTTTCCGGCCGGAAGACATCCTGGTCTTTAACCTGTCCGGGCGGGGGGACAAAGACCTTCAAACCTATATCGATTTTTTCGACCTGTAAGCCTGAAATACCATGAATAGAGCAAAGACAAAAACGGTCAACCGAATCGGGGCAGCCCTTGAAAAAGATGGGCCACTGCTGTCCATTTACTTTACGGCCGGGTATCCGGACCTCGAGGACACCCTTCCTGTGCTGCGGCACTTGCAGGCAAGCGGCGTGGACATGGTGGAGATCGGGTTGCCCTTCAGCGACCCCCTGGCGGATGGCCCCACCATACAGCAAAGCTCCACGGCTGCTCTGAAAAACGGGATGCACACGGCCCTGCTGTTCGAGCAGTTAAAGGAGGTGCGGCAGGAAATCCACCTGCCCCTTATCCTGATGGGCTACTTCAACCCGGTCCTGCAGTACGGGGTGGAAGCCTTTTGCCAAAAGTGCAGCGAAGTGGGGATTGACGGACTGATCCTCCCGGACCTGCCCCTGGAGATCTACCAGCGGGAATATGGCATAATCATGGAGCGATACGGACTCCGGATGATCTTCCTGATTACCCCCCAGACTTCGGAGCAGCGGATCCGCAAGATTGACGGGGCCTCCAACGCCTTCATCTACATGGTGAGTTCGGCCAGTACAACCGGGGCGCGGGAGGGCTTTGGCCCGGAACAGCAAGCTTACTTTGAACGGATCGCCTCCATGAACCTAAACAATCCTCAGATTGTTGGGTTTGGGATCAGCAATGCCACCACCTTCCGGCAGGCAACCAAACATGCCAAAGGGGCCATCATCGGGTCCGCTTTTATCAAGCACCTTTCCGAATACGGCCCTCGGGGAATCCCTGCCTTTGTGGAAACGATCCGCTCATGAAGAACTTTTTAAACGACTGGAGGCTGGTTGTACTTCTTTGCCTCACCCTGGGGCTGGCCCCGTATTTTCCCGAACCGCATCTTTGGGGGAAACTTCGATGGGTGGCCGGAGGAGCCAGGGGAATGGCCCCAATCGACTGGTTTGACCTGTTTTTCCACGGTGTTCCCTGGTTGCTCCTGATTCGGTTGCTAATGGTCAAAATGCGGACAACCCCCTGACCGCTTCCTCTGTATAAAACTAAGGCCTGAATTGTGGCCAGAATTCTTTAGCTTTAGCCTCCAAACCCACGAAGCCATGCGTAAATTCATATGCACCCTGATACTTTGTGCCGGTTCCCTGGGCCTCGCCCAGGAAGCCGCGGATTTCAAAGCCCAGGTCCGACACACCATAGACGAACTCGTAGATTTTATATCCATTCCCAACGATGCCCTGAATTCCTCTGACATCAACCGGAATATACGCTGGCTTTCCGAAAAATTCAGCCAACGGGGTTTCAATACCTCTGTGCTTCCTACAGGGGGCCAACCCCTTTTTTTTGCTGCCCTGCCCATGAAAGCAGGCAAACCCACCCTGCTGTTCTACATGCATTTTGACGGACAGTCCGTAGACCCTTCCAAATGGGATCAGCCAAACCCTTACAAAGCCGTATTGAAATCTCCGGAAGGTACCGGTTGGAAAGAGGAATCCTTCGAACAGCTAAACGATGATATCCCTTACGACTGGCGGCTGTTTGGCCGGTCTACCTCAGACGATAAAGGGCCTATTGTGATGTTCCTCAACACCATTGACCTGATCGGGAAAAGCGGGCAGGAAATGCCGTTCAATGTCAAGGTAATCCTGGACGGGGAAGAGGAAAAAAGCAGCAAGCCCCTGCCCGCAGCAGTTGCCCAGTACCGGGAATTGCTGGCGGCAGACTTCCTGATCATCTCAGACGGGCCGGTGCACGTCTCGGGGCAGCCCACTGTGGTTTACGGGTGCCGGGGGATCACTTCATTGACCCTAACCACTTATGGACCCATACGTCCTCAACACAGCGGACATTACGGAAATTACGCCCCAAACCCGGGCTTTCGGCTGGCCGAAATCCTGGCCAGCATGAAAGATTCGGAAGGCCGGGTACTGATCCCCGGGTATTACGACGGCATTGCCCTGGATGAATCCGTGCAGCAAGTACTCAGGGCCGTCCCCGACGACCCAAAGCAGATCCATTCCCTGCTGCAGATCAAAACCCCGGACAAGGTCGGGGGCTATTACCAGGAAGCCCTGCAGTACCCCTCATTGAATGTACGTGGCCTGTCCTCTGGCTGGGTGGGGCCTGAAGCCCGTACGATAGTCCCGGCCACGGCCACGGCAGAGCTCGACCTTAGGCTGGTTCCGGAATCGGATGGCAACCGCCTCAAAGGCCTGGTCAAAAAACACCTGGAAAGCCTGGGCTACCGGATTACCGAGGCCGAACCCACCCCGGAAATGCGGGCGAGCCACGACAAGTGGATCACCGTCAGGGAAGGCAGCGTTACGGACGCCTTCCGGACGCCCCTGGACAACCCCTTCGGGAACCACCTGGTGCAAACCCTGAACGACACCTTCGGCCAGCCGGTGGTGCAGGTACGCATCATGGGAGGGACCGTTCCCATTGCGCCCTTTATCAATGCCCTGGACATCCCGGCCTTCCTGCTGCCCCTGGTGAACCCGGACAACAACCAGCACAGCCCGAATGAAAACCTCAGGCTGGGGCAGATCGATTATGGGATCAGGTCTCTGCATGCCGTCCTGACGACCCCCTTCGGGGAATAAGAAGAAGTTTC
>SBFL01000217.1 GCA_006227965.1 Bacteroidota bacterium
CAAATCCTTTAACATCTCAATCTTCTTTTTATTAACCCACTAACTTATTAACCCACTAACTGATATCTAATATCTAATAACCAATATCTAATAACCAATATCTAATATCCAATTTCTAATATCTAATATCCAATATCCAACCAACCTATATTGTGAAATTATATCCCCCCTCCACCAGCTTTTTGTATTTCTTCTGGTCGAAGCGATAGAGATAAGCTCCTTTTTTGGAACTGCTTTTATCCTTGGTATCCAGCTTAATCAGCACTTCCATGGCCAGGATCTTCTTCCGGAAATTCCGCTTGTCCAGCTTTGACTGGTAGATGGCTTCATAAAGGGCCTGCAGCTGGGGCATGGTGAATTCGCCCGGAAGCAGCTCGAAGCCAATGGGCTGGGTGGCTGCCCTTCTTTTTAATCGTCGAAGTGCCTTTTCCACCATCTGGTTATGATCCATGATCAGGGACGGAAGCTCTTCCATGCTCACCCAGGTGGCTCCCGACTTGCTTTTGCCTGCCTCGGTAAATTCACCGGCAGGGATCAGTGCAAAATAGGCCACCGAGATAACCCTGCCTGCCGGGTCACGATCCACCTCCCCGTAACTGTGCAATTCCTCCATGTAGATGTCCCGGAGCCCCGTATGTTCGCTAAGGATCCGGCTGGCTGCCTCATCCAGGCTTTCATCCTGCTGGACAAAGCCGCCGAACAGGGACCACTCCCCTCTTGCAGGTTCAAACTGCCGCTTGTGTATCAGCAGCTTCAGTTCCCCCTGGTCAAAGCCAAAGATAATGCTGTCCACTGCCACATGGAAGGTGGGATGTGCCTGGTAATATTGCTTCTCAGGGGGCATAAGCAAGTACTTTCGCCTACCAGAAATAAATGTAAAATGCCACAATAACCGATATGATAATCAAAGAGTTGATCAGATCCCATCTGGTCCAGCTGGCGCGGGTTATGGCCCGTTGTTCTGCCGTTGCCGAGCCAAAATAGAGTCCTGTGATAGAAGACGGATCTTTGGCTTTGGTAAAGAAACTGATTACAATCATCAGCACAATGACCAGGGCAAAGAGGGCAATTTCGTAATGCAGCCAGTTGGGGGCCACGATCAAATCATAAATAAAGCCATTTCCAACTGCATCTCCATAATAGACATTGAGTCCCAGGCGAAGCATCCCCAGGACAAAACCAACCACCAGGCCAATAAAACCGGCAGAAGGGGTAGTCCTTTTGGAAAGCACACCCAGAAGGAATACGGCTGCAATTCCCGGGGCCAGCAGGGATTGCACATCCTGCAGGTATTCGTAGAGTACCTTCCCTATGCTCTTCATCACCGGGATCCATAAGATCCCAAGGATCACGATGACCGCAGTGGCTATCCTTCCCACCACCACATAATGTTTCTCCGATGCCTTTGGCTTCAGTTTCTTATAGAAGTCCACCGTAAAGAGCATGGAGGATGAATTAAACAGGGAGGCCAGGGAGCTCATCAGGGCAGCCAGGATCCCGCCAACCACAATACCTGTAAATCCCTTGGGCAACAATTCCTTTACCAGGGTGGAAAAGGCTGCATCATTGGTGGCAAAATCAAGCGAGCCCTGCTGCTTCAGAGCAAAGGCGATCATCCCGGGGATGAGGAACAGGAATACCGGGGTCAGTTTCAGGTAGGCTCCAAAAATGGTACCCCTGCGGCTTTGCCTCTGGTCACGGCCCGAGAGAACCCGCTGCACGATAAACTGGTCCGTACACCAGTACCAGAAGCCAATGATGGCCGAACCCAGGATCACCCCGGTCCAGGGATACTGGGGATCCTTTGGCGATCGGATCAGGCTGGCCATGTTATCGCTTGTGGAATGATAGACCACTTCGCCGGCATCATTCAGGTAGGTCACATCCGTGGCGCGGATAATCTCCATCAGGTTGTTCCAGCCGCCCAGCTGTGTCAGGCCAATGGCCACAATCGCCACCGATCCGGCCAGCAAAATGGGCGTCTGCAGCACCGAGGTATACAGCACTGCCTTCATCCCCCCAAAGACCGTGTAAAGACCTGTCAGCACCACCAGCCCAATGGCGGAGACCCAGAAAAAGTCCACCTGCTGGTTAAAGATGATCACGTATTCAATATTGAACACATCCTTGAAGACCACCCCTCCTGCATACACCGTTACAGCCACTTTTGTCAGCACATAGCTTACCAGTGAAATAATGGAGAGGAAAGAGCGCGACTGAGAGTTGTAACGGCGCTCCAGGAACTCGGGCATGGTAAACACCCCGCTTCGCGCATAAAACGGAACGAAGAACCATCCCAGGATCAGGATCATCCAGCCGTGCATCTCCCAGTGGGCAAATGCCATTCCGCTGGTGGCCCCGGTACCTGCCAGTCCCACCAGGTGTTCCGATCCAATGTTCGAGGCAAAAATGGATGCCCCGATGGCCAGCCAGGTGGCATCCCGGCCTGCCAGGAAATAGTCCGAGGTATCCTTGTCCTTTTTTCTGAGCACCCAGAAAATGACCCCTATAAGCGCAACGCAGAAGAGTCCAAGTACAATCCAGTCAAGTGAAGCCATATTGAAATTTTAGCGGTAGTTAGTCCGGTTAGTTGTAGAAGAATTTTAAGTGTGAATCTAACACTTGCAAAAGGATAATTCAAGGAATGCAAACAATTTAGAATGAATCCTGAGTTCTTTCTATATATTTTTATTGCTTTGTATTTGAAAGCTAACTAATCATATAGCCATGCAAACTACTTTTTCCCTGGGAACCATCGACTGGGCCATTATCCTGATCTATTTCGTTTTTGTGCTTGGTATTGGCTGGGCACTGAAAAGATATATGAAAGACTCGACCGCTTTTCTTGAAGCAGGCAGGTCCCTGCCCGCCTGGGTAACCGGACTGGCTTTTATTTCGGCTAACCTGGGTGCCCTCGAGTTGATTGGAATGGCAGCCTCAGGCGCCAAATACGGCATGATAATCATCCATCACTTCCTTATCGGTGCCATCCCGGCCATGATTTTCCTGGCCATTTTCATGATGCCTTTCTATTACGGATCCAAGGCCCGCTCGGTGCCGGAATACCTGAAGCTCCGTTTCGACGAGAAAACCAGGGGCTTCAATGCCTTTGCTTTTGCCATTATGACCGTCTTCTCTTCCGGTATCTCCATGTATGCCCTGGCCCTGCTGGCACAGGTGATCATGCCCCTGGATATCGACTGGAATTTCCTGGGCCTCCAAATTGGAGAATTCGATTTCTATCTCCTTATTTCCGCATTGATCGTACTGATATATATGGTCCTGGGCGGACTGACCTCGGCCATCTATAACGAAGTATTGCAATTTTTCCTGATTGTTATTGGTTTTGCCCCCCTGGTTTTCATTGGCCTGAAGGACATAGGCGGATGGGAGGGCATTAAGGCCAATCTTCCTGCTGATATGCTGCATTCGTGGAAGTTTACCGGGGGGACAGAAAATCCGATGGGTGTAAACTGGTTCGGCGTGTTCTTTGGCCTGGGATTCGTGCTGAGTTTCGGCTACTGGTGCACCAACTTCCTGGTAGTCCAGCGCGCAATGGCTGCCGGATCCATGTCGGCCGCACGCAAGACGCCCCTCATTGGTGCCCTGCCCAAGATGTTCCTTCCGCTGCTGGTGGTGCTTCCGGGCATGATTGCGCTGGCGTTGACAAACGTGGGCACGCTTGAGCTCCCGCTGAAAGAGGGTACGATGGTGACCGATTACGACAAGGTAATCCCCGTATTGCTGATGCGCTATATGCCAGTAGGGGTACTGGGGCTGGGACTGGTAGGCCTGATGGCTTCCTTCATGTCTGGCATGGCCGGTAACGTATCCGCCTTCAACACCGTCTTCACCTATGACATCTATCAAAGTTATATCCAGCCGAACAAGAGCGACAATCATTACCTGAAGGTCGGAAAATGGACCACTGTGGTGGGTGTCCTGGTCAGTATCATTACGGCGTATGTGGCCAAGTCCTTTAACAACGTGATGGATTTCCTGCAGCTGGTCTTCGCCTTTATCAACGCACCGCTCTTTGCTGCCTTCCTGCTGGGTATGTTCTGGAAACGCACCACGGGACATGCCGCTTTCTGGGGCCTGATCGGAGGAACGATTGCGGCAGCCATCCACCATGGACTAAGCCTTCCAGCAGGTGCCACAGTGGGTGTCAAAGGTGGCTTTTTCGGCCTGGTTCATACCTACGGCAGTGAGATGGCACAGAACTACTGGACGGCGGTCTATGCCTTCTCCGCAGCTCTGCTGCTCACGCTCTTAATCACCCTGCTGACCAGAAAGCTGAAGACCGATGATGAATTGGTAGGGCTGGTGTACTCACTGACTCCCAAGGTAAAGGACGACTCAAAACACTGGTACCAGAAACCTGAAGTTATGGCCGTCATCGTGGGCGTGATCTTCATTATCCTGACCATTATTGTCTGGTAAACTTAAAAAATGATATACAATGGGACTAGATATAAAAATACCAATCGGACTGATGTTTACCATCCTGGGAATAATCCTCACCATCCTGGGACTGGTCACCGCCGGAGACACCGCCATGTACGAGCAAGCCATGGGCTACAACGTCAATCTCTTCTCAGGAATTTTCATGCTGGTGTTCGGGGGCTTTATGCTCTTTACTTCCAGGTTGTTTAAAAAGAAGAGCAGGGAATAGCAGGCTGTTCTATTGCAGTTTAAAGTATATGGGAAAGGTATAGCTCACC
>SBFL01000384.1 GCA_006227965.1 Bacteroidota bacterium
AAATTCTCGAACAAAAACCTGCGGTTTTGATAACCATGGGAGCGGGTGATATAGGTTTGGAAATTCCCAGAATTAAAAGAGAATTGGAGTATGCGAATTAACTGGAATTATCCAAAATTGTTTTTGTTAATAATCTGTATTACAACACTTTATGCATTTACTAACCAAAGAAATGCCATGCGTAATGTGAAAGGGATGAATATAGATTTTGTAGGTCAGGAAAACCTATTTCTTACTCAAGAAATGGTTAATAAATTGTTAATACAAAATTACGGCAGCTTAAAAAATGTGCCCAAAGAAAGGGTAGTTTTGAATACTATAGAATCGGTCCTGCAGACCCATGATATGGTAAAAGATGCCCAGGTTTACCTTACTGTCGATGGCGAACTTAACACGAAAATCACCCAACGGCAACCTGTCGGGCGTGTAGCGGGGGAACGTTCATTCTACTTGGACGACCAAGGCCTTCAGATGCCGTTATCCCCCAACCATTCTGCACGTGTTCCTATCATTACGGGCGAAATTACTGGCAAGACCCTGGAGGATGCCTATGTGATTTTAAAATATATCAATCAGGATCCGTTTCTGAGCAAAAATGTGATTGGAATCCACATCCAAGGCGAGTCCGATTACCAGTTGAAATTCCGTCTTGAACACTTTGTTGTGCGCCTGGGAGACGTTACGGACCTGGATGAGAAATTTAAAAATTTCAAGGCCTTTTATACCAAGGCCACAGAGGAAAAAACCCTGTTGTCATATCAGGTTGTAAGTCTGGAATTTGAAAACCAGGTAGTTTGTACTAAAATCTAATTCAGCATGGAAGAAGCGAAGTATTCAGTAGGTCTCGATATCGGTACTACCAAGATTGTCGCCATCATTGGTAAGGAGAACGAATACGGTAAGATCGAGGTGCTGGGCATTGGGAGGTCCCGGAGCCTTGGCGTACACCGTGGGGTTGTCAATAACATCACCCAGACCATACAGTCCATACAACAGGCAGTGGAGCAGGCCGAGGTGAATTCCGGCCTGAAGATAGGGTCGGTGACCGTTGGCATTGCCGGTCAGCATATCCGGTCTCTCCAACACAGCGATTATATAACCAGGCCCAATTCAGAGGAGGTTATCGGAGAGGAAGATCTCGAAAAGCTCTGCAATCAGGTCTACAAACTGGTCATGCTGCCCGGAGAGGAAATCATCCATGTACTTCCACAGGAATACAAGGTGGACGGGCAGGCGGAAGTCAAGCAGCCCATAGGGATGTACGGTGGGCGCCTGGAGGCCAATTTCCACGTCGTGGTGGGGCAGGTATCCTCCATTAAGAATATCGGGCGCTGCATTAAAAGTGCCGGGCTGGACCTTGATAACATAACCCTGGAACCCCTTGCATCGGCCAATGCGGTTCTGAGCCAGGAGGAAAAGGAGGCGGGCGTTGCCCTGATCGATATTGGGGGCGGTACCACGGACCTGGCCATCTTCAAGGACGGGATCATCCGGCATACTGCGGTAATCCCCTTCGGAGGAAATGTAATCACCGAAGATATCAAGGAGGGCTGCTCCATTATTGAAAAGCAGGCAGAGTTGTTAAAAATCAAGTTCGGTTCGGCCTGGCCGGGAGAGAACAAGGACAACGAGATCGTTTCCATTCCGGGGCTCCGGGGAAGGGAACCCAAGGAGATCACTTTGAAGAACCTCTCTAAGATCATCCATGCCCGGGTGGTGGAGATCATAGAACAGGTATATCTGGAGATCAAGAATTACGGGCATGAGGAACAGAAGAAAAAGCTCATCGGCGGCATCGTGCTGACCGGTGGGGGCAGCCAGTTAAAGCACCTAAAGCAGCTGGTTGAATACATCACCGGCATGGATACACGGATTGGATTCCCCAATGAACATCTGGCCGGGGATTCTGAGGCCGAAATTGCCAGCCCAACCTATGCCACGGCCGTGGGATTGCTTATGAATGCGGTGGAGAACAAGCACAGGTTCGAACTTCGGAGGGAATCCGGGGAAGAGTCGGGAGAATCCGCCGAAATGGTCCTGGAGGAGTATGGGAGCGAAGGAGGAGAAGCCACTACTGTCAGGAAGGAACGCAAATCGGTCCTCGACCGTTGGGCAGACAAACTGAAGGAATTTTTAGACAATGCCGAATAACGGCCTACGAGCGAATAAAAACAACCAGTAAAAGCACAAAAAGAACGAACACATGGAAATGGATAACATCACTTTTGATTTACCCAAAAACCAAAGCAACGTGATAAAGGTTATCGGCGTTGGAGGAGGTGGAAGCAATGCGATCAACCACATGTTCCAGGCCGGGATCAACGGGGTGGATTTTGTTATCTGCAATACGGATGCCCAGGCGCTTCAAAACAGTCCGGTGCCCAACAAAATACAGCTGGGGGTTTCCCTTACTGAAGGATTGGGGGCCGGCGCCAATCCCGATATCGGGGAGCAGGCTGCCCTGGAGAGCATGGAGGAGATCAAGCAGATGCTTTCCACCAATACCAAAATGGTTTTTGTGACGGCTGGTATGGGAGGCGGCACGGGAACAGGCGCTGCCCCGGTAATAGCCAAACAGGCCAAGGAACTGGACATCCTTACCGTGGGTATCGTGACCATGCCCTTCCAGTTCGAGGGAAAAACACGCTGTCAGCAGGCCCAGAAGGGTATCGAAAAACTACGCGGGAACGTGGATTCGCTGATCGTGATAAACAACAACAAACTTCGGGAGGTTTACGGAAACCTGGGGTTCAAGGCCGGGTTTGCCAAAGCAGACGAAGTTCTGGCCACCGCGGCCAGGGGCATCGCAGAAGTGATTACCCACCACTATACCCAGAATATTGACCTCCGAGATGCCAAGACTGTGCTTTCCAACAGCGGAACCGCGATCATGGGCTCTGCCTCTGCTTCCGGATCTTCAAGGGCACAGGAAGCCATCGTCAAGGCCCTGGATTCACCCTTGCTGAACGACAACAAAATTACCGGTGCCAAAAATGTGCTGCTGCTGATCGTGTCCGGGTCCCGGGAGATCACCATAGACGAAATCGGTGAGATCAACGACCACATCCAGATCGAGGCCGGCCACAGCGCAAATATCATTATGGGAGTCGGTGAAGACGAAAAGCTCGGAGAGGCTATCGCGGTTACCGTTATCGCTACCGGTTTCAATATGGACCAGCAGGATGAGATCGTCAATACGGAATCCAAAAAGATCATTCATACTTTAGAGGATGAGCAGAAGGCCCAGCAGGACCTCAGCGAACCCAAAGTGGTCCATACCCTTGATCTGAGCGAGGCAGCAGATACCAGTGAGGTTGTAGTCAGTGAGATGGAGCTTATCCCAACAACCCAGTACATCAGGAGTTTCAATGTTTTCTACGAAGAGGTAGTGGCAGAACCCTCAGAATCGGAAGATGAATTCGTCATCGTGGATTCCAAAGAATTCATCCGGGATTTCGAAGTCGTAGATCCGGAAGTAGTTTCTGCCATAGAAGTTGAGGAGGACCAGTTCACCCTGGCTTTTGATATGCCCCTGGACGAAACGAAGGATAAGAAAACCACTGAGAATTCCGGGCAGGACAATGTGATTACTTTTGACCTGGATGAGGATATCCGGGAAATTCAGGTGGAGGAACACCTTGAGATCACCCCGGTCCTGGAATATCAAAAGGAAGGAGAGACCAGATACAGTCTGGATGAGTACCTGGAACTGGAAAAGAAGCTTACCGGGGCCACCTCAAAGGCAGAGTTTTACGACCCGAAGCTTTCAGGGGACGAACTGGTCTTTGAGAAAAAGGTAATCGACAGACCGGAGAATCCGGCAGATCCGGAATCCCAGGACCCGACAGACCGCCCTATTTCTGAAATCCTCAGGGAGCGTGCCGACGAACGCCGCAGGAAGCTGAAAGACTTCAATTATAAATTCCAGCATAACCGATCCAATATCGAGGAGATAGAAAAAGAGCCAGCCTACAAACGGCAGGGTGTGGATCTAAGCGAAGAAAAGGTCGAGGAAGGCAAGGTTTCCCGGACTACCCTGAGTGAGGACAGCAATGACGAGCTCAGGCTTCGTTCCAACAATTCCTTTCTACACGATAACGTGGATTAACCGGAACATACAGGGTTGGTCCCTAATCAAATCCGGACCCGGGAGGCCATAGCTTCTCGGGTTTATTTTTTATCTTCGTACGCCCTTAAATTGTTGGAATATGAGTTTACAAGATCGGGTTATGCAAGAAATGAAAGCCGCTATGAAGGCCAGGGATAGCGTTACGCTGGAATCCCTGAGGGCCATTAAGTCTGCCCTGCTGCTGGCAAGGACGGAAAAGGGGGGCGGTAAGGAATTGTCGGAGGCCGATGGAGTGGTCCTGGTACAGAAGCTGGTCAAACAACGGAAGGACAGCGCTGCGATCTACAAAGAGCAGGGTAGGGAAGACCTGGCTGGTCCCGAACTCGCCCAGGTTGCTGTCCTGGAGCGTTTTCTGCCGCAGCAGCTAACGGAAGAGGAGATAGAAGACATCGTCGGCAAGGCGATTGCTGAACTCGGCGCGAGTTCGATGAAGGATATGGGGCGCGTGATGGGAGCGGTCAGCCAGCAGCTGGCCGGCAAGGCAGATGGCAAGACCATTGCCATGATTGTCAAATCACAACTCAGCTAATCTACCCCCACTGGCACACAAGTCACAAAGTCCTGTATTATGTAAATTGCCCCCGCAATTA
>SBFL01000318.1 GCA_006227965.1 Bacteroidota bacterium
AAGGATATCAAGACAGGGGACACTCTCTGTGATGAAAAACATCCGATCGTCCTGGAGAGCATGATTTTCCCGGATCCGGTAATCGGTATTGCCGTGGAGCCCAAGACGAAGGCGGATGTTGACAAACTCGGGATGGCACTGGCCAAGCTGATGGAAGAAGATCCTACCTTCCAGGTGAAGACGGATGAAGCCAGCGGGCAGACCATCATCTCCGGAATGGGAGAGCTGCACCTGGACATCATCGTGGACCGCCTCAAGCGCGAGTTTAAGGTAGAGGTCAACCAGGGACAGCCCCAGGTAGAGTACAAAGAAGCGATAACTGCCTCCAACGACCACCGCGAAGTGTACAAGAAGCAAACCGGTGGACGCGGTAAGTTTGCGGATATCATCTTTACCATGGAGCCTGCAGAGGAAGGGAAGCAGGGTCTTGAGTTTGTAAACGAGATCAAAGGAGGTAACATCCCCAAGGAATATATTCCTTCCGTGGAGAAAGGATTTAAGGAAGCCATGAAGAATGGTCCTTTAGCCGGTTTCGAAATGGACAGCATGAAGGTGGTCCTCAAGGATGGTTCCTTCCACCCTGTGGATTCCGACTCACTTTCCTTTGAACTGGCTGCCAAGATGGGATACAGGGAGGCTTCCAAGAAATGCCGTCCGGCACTTCTTGAACCCATCATGAAGCTGGAGGTTCTGACTCCGGAAGAAAACATGGGGGATATCGTCGGTGACCTTAACCGTCGCCGCGGCCAGGTGAACAACATGTCCGACAGGGCAGGTTCCAAGGTGATCAAGGCGGATGTGCCGCTTTCGGAGATGTTCGGGTATGTGACTTCCCTTAGGACACTTTCTTCGGGGAGGGCCACTTCCACTATGGAGTTTTCCCACTATGCGGAAACCCCTCCGAACATTGCAGAAGAAGTTATTAAAGCAACCAAAGGCGTAACCGCTTAATTTCGTCAAGGATGAGTCAGAAAATCAGAATAAAACTCAAATCGTACGATCACAACCTGGTAGACAAGTCTGCAGAGAAGATTGTGAAAACGGTTAAGACAACAGGAGCGGTAGTTACCGGTCCGATTCCGCTGCCCACGCACAAGAAAATATTCACCGTGCTGCGTTCGCCCCACGTGAATAAGAAGTCGCGGGAGCAATTCCAGCTGAGCTCTTACAAGCGCCTGCTGGACATCTACAGTTCCTCCTCCAAGACCATTGACGCCCTTATGAAGCTTGAGCTTCCCAGCGGTGTTGAAGTCGAGATCAAGGTCTGAGGGTAGTGTAGCAGTACATCCCCTGCCGGGTGCACGGGGTGCTAAAAAAATGGAAGGTGCGTCCTTCCACGACATGTCCGGAGCTGTTAGCGAAGGAAAAACGGAAACAAAAATACATTCGGGGTCGAATTATTTTTGGCCCTGTTTTTTTGTCGGAAAAAAAAATTGAGAATTGTTTGACAGGGAGAGCGGGGATTCGGTTTGAACGGCTTTTGACAGCCGGGTGAAAATCTAAAATTCAAGCTCTCGAATACTAATTGTAATTAAATACGTATGTCTGGGTTAATCGGAAAAAAAGTCGGCATGACCAGCATCTTTGACGAGAATGGGAAAAACATCCCATGTACCGTTATCGAGGCGGGGCCATGCGTAGTTACCCAAGTCAGAACCGAAGAGGTAGACGGGTACAATGCCCTTCAACTCGGTTTCGATGACAAGGCAGAAAAGCGTGCCAACAAGGCTGAAAAAGGCCATTTCAAGAAGGCAGGCACTTCTCCCAAAAGGAAGATCGTCGAGTTCCGTGATTTTGAAGGAGAGTTCAAATTAGGAGACACCATTGGGGTGGACCTGTTCCAGGAAGGCGAATTCGTCGACGTGGTTGGGACCTCCAAGGGTAAAGGGTTTCAGGGTGTGGTCAAAAGGCATGGCTTTGCCGGTGTCGGACAGTCCACCCACGGACAGCACAACAGGCTCAGGGCACCCGGGTCCATCGGTGCTGCTTCCTACCCTGCCCGAGTATTCAAAGGCCTCAAAATGGCTGGTCAGATGGGGAACGAACGCGTCACCGTGCAAAACCTGCGCGTGCTCAAAGTGGTTCCTGAGAAGAACCTCATTGTAGTGAAAGGATGTGTCCCCGGTCACAAGAACGCTTACATAACAATCGAGAAGTAATGAAGGTCGCAGTATTAGATATCAAAGGTAAAGACACCGGCCGCAAAGTGGAACTTTCGGACGAGGTCTTCAAGATAGAGCCGAACGAGCATGCCATTTACCTGGATGTGAAGCAGTATCTGGCACACCAGCGCCAGGGAACCCACAAATCCAAGGAGCGCAATGAGATCTCAGGTAGTACCCGCAAGCTGAAAAAGCAGAAAGGTACTGGAACCGCCCGGGCGGGCAGCATCAAATCTCCGGTCTTCCGGGGAGGTGGTAGGATCTTTGGCCCAAGGCCCAAGGATTACACCCAGAAGCTCAATAAAAATGTGAAGCGCCTGGCGAGAAAATCTGCGCTCAGCCTGAAGTCCCAGGACAACGCAATCGTGGTTTTGGAAGACTTCACCTTCGAGCAGCCCAGGACCGCTGATTTTATCGGGGTGCTGAAGGCCCTGGGGCTGGAGAACAAAAAGTCCCTCTTTGTGTTGGGTGATATAAATAATAACGTATATTTGTCGTCGCGCAATTTGGAGGGATCTGAAGTTGTAACTAGCTCAGAATTAAGCACTTACAAAATAATGAACGCACACAGCGTTGTGTTTTTGGAAGGTGCTCTGGAAGGTGTTCAGTCCAACCATAAGAAATAGGAAATCATGAGTGTGTTGATAAAACCGATCATTACCGAGAAAATGACTTCTGATAGTGAGTTGTACAACCGCTATGGTTTCATCGTGGACCCTACGGCCAACAAGTTGCAGATCAAGGAAGCTGTTGAGGCTGCCTATGGTGTTTCTGTAACTTCTGTACGCACCATGAATTACGGTCCCCAGCGTAAGACGCGCTACACCAAGACCGGAATTCAGCATGGCAAGACCAATGCGTTCAAGAAGGCCATTGTAGATGTGGAGGACGGTGATGTAATTGACTTTTACAGTAATCTATAAAGACACGGCATGTCAGTCAGAAAATTAAAACCGATCACCCCCGGACAGCGATTCAAGGTAGTCAATGGCTTCGATGCCATCACTACAGACAAGCCGGAGAAAGGCCTGCTTGCACCGCTGAAGAAATCGGGTGGACGAAACAGCAAGGGAAAGATGACCATTCGCTACAAAGGCGGTGGTCACAAGAGGCGTTATCGTGTGATCGATTTCAAGAGGGATAAGCAGGATGTGGGCGCTGAAGTTAAGTCCATTCAGTACGACCCGAACCGGTCTGCGTTTATCGCGCTGGTGGAATATACCGATGGGGAAAAACGCTATGTAATTGCGCAGAACGGACTTCAGGTGGGTCAGAAGATCCAGGCCGGATCCGGTTCAGCTCCCGAAATCGGGAATGCCCTTCCGCTTTCTGAAATCCCGTTGGGTACCATTATCTCCTGCATTGAACTGCGGCCCGGACAGGGTGCTGTAATGGCCCGTAGTGCTGGTACTTTTGCGCAGCTTATGGCACGTGAAGGCAAGTATGCCACCATTAAACTGCCATCCGGGGAAACCCGAATGATCCTGGTAAACTGCCTTGCTACCATTGGGGCGGTTTCCAACTCAGACCATCAGCTGATCGTTTCCGGCAAGGCCGGGCGCAGCCGCTGGCTGGGTAGAAGGCCGCGTACCCGTCCTGTGGCGATGAACCCTGTAGATCACCCTATGGGTGGTGGAGAGGGCCGTGCTTCCGGAGGGCACCCGAGGTCCCGCAAGGGAATCCCGGCCAAAGGATACAGGACGCGTTCCCGTACCAAGGACAGCAACCGATATATTGTAGAACGTAGAAAGAAATAAAAAATAAGACATGGCACGTTCCCTAAAAAAAGGACCTTACGTTCACTACAGTCTTGAAAAGAAGATTCAGCAAAACCTGGAGTCCGGTAAAAAGACCGTCATCAAGACCTGGTCAAGGGCCTCGATGATCACCCCCGATTTTGTGGGGCTGACCATCGCAGTCCACAACGGACGGCAGTTTGTACCGGTATATGTGACAGAGAACATGGTCGGGCACAAGTTGGGGGAATTCTCCCCTACCCGAACGTTCCGGGGGCATGCCGGTGCTAAAAATAAAGGTAAAAAATAAGCGCTATGGGTGTTCGGAAAAAACAAATGGCTGAAAGGCTTAAGGAAGAGAGGAGTCAGTTGGTATTTGCCAAACTGAACAACTGCCCGACTTCCCCCAGAAAAATGAGGCTTGTTGCCGATTTGGTCAGGGGAGAGAATGTAGAGAAGGCCCTGGCCATCCTCCGGTTCAATACCAAGGAGGCTTCCAGAAGGCTCGAAAAGCTCCTGCTTTCTGCCATCGCCAACTGGCAGGCAAAGAACGAGGAGGCCGACATAGAGGAGGCAGACCTGTTTGTAAAGGAAATCCGGGTCGATGGCGGACGCATGCTCAAACGCCTTCGTCCGGCGCCACAGGGACGGGCCCACAGAATCAGAAAGCGTTCCAACCACGTAACACTGGTTTTGGGATCCAGAAATAATGCAGAAAGTCAGATCTAAATAAGCATATGGGACAGAAAACGAATCCAATAGGTAATCGTCTCGGGATCATCCGCGGCTGGGAGTCCAACTGGTACGGAGGAAACGATTA
>SBFL01000379.1 GCA_006227965.1 Bacteroidota bacterium
ATATAAGAGCCTACTTTCCCGGCCATGATAATGGAGGTAAAGGTAGGGGCAAATTCCAGGATTACCGACTGCCGGGTAGCAAACCCGATGAGGTTCCTGGGGATAAGCGGGTTACTGATATTCAGGGCGGTTTGTATGGCAACAACCCCACCGATGAAAAAGGAAATAAAAATGATAATACCCATGGAACCGTAGATCAACTCGTCGATCTCTTTGAGGATCAGGGATTTCATAATGGCCCATTTGGTAGGTTTTTTAAAAACCTCGCGGACCATTATGGCATAACTTCCGATAGCGGAGAGGTAGTTCATTCAGATGACTTTGCCCTTATGCGGGTAAAAATAAGAATATTCATGTTCATTTAACCTTGAGGGCTTTGCCCATTTCCATTAATACGTAATTTTGGATGAAAAGCGCTTCCCATGAAATTCAATATCCTTCCCCGCTATTTTTGGCTCCTGACCGTCGCCCTGACGATATCCCCCGCCACCAATGCGCAGATCAGCATTCGGGAAACCACGGCTGGGCCCGCAACACCAAGCTTTGAAAATCCTCCACGCCTCGTTGTTGGGATTATGGTAGACCAGATGCGATTCGACTATCTGACCCGTTTCTGGACCCAATACGGGGAGGGCGGATTTAAACGCCTGGTTGGCGAAGGATTCCATTGCCGGAACCATCATTTCAATTATGCCCCTACCAGTACCGGGCCGGGGCATGCCTCTGTCTATACGGGAACCACCCCTTCGGGTCACGGAATTATCGGGAACAGTTGGTTTGACAAGGAGACCGGCACGCAGGTTTATTGTGTGGGAGATACCGTCCAAACTTCTGTGGGAACGGAATCAGATGCCGGGAAACACTCCCCCCACCGACTGCAGGTGACTACCATTACCGATCAGCTTCGGTTGCACCACCAGAGGCGTTCCAGGGTGATTGCCATTGCCCTGAAGGACCGGGGCGCCGTATTGCCCGGGGGGCACCTTGCCAATGCGGCCTACTGGTACGAGGGAGGTGAAACGGGAAATTGGATTAGTAGTTCCTACTATATGGATTCCCTTCCGGATTGGGTGGCCACCTTTAACGAATCTGAAGCTGCCGAACGCTACAGGACCCCATGGAAAACCCTGAAAGGGATTAACAGCTATGCCGAGAGTGGCCTGGACGATGTGCCGTATGAAAGTCCGTTCCAGGGTGAAGAAGCCCCGGTGTTCCCCCATGACCTCCCGGCCCTGTGGGATGCCAATGGGAATTTTGATATACTCAGGTATTCGCCATATGGCAACAGCCTTACACTGGACTTCGCCCTGGAAGCAATTGAGGCTGAGGAGCTGGGGGCCGATATCATCCCGGACTTTCTTTCCATCAGCTTTTCCAGCACCGATTATGTCGGTCATAAATTCGGGGTCAATTCCAAGGAGGTACAGGATACCTACCTCCGTCTGGATCAGGACCTGGCCCGTCTGCTGGACTACCTGGACCGCAAGGTGGGGGAAGGGGAATACACCGTCTTCCTGACCGCCGACCACGGTGCAGGACATGTGCCGGCGTACCTTCAGGACCTCAAGGTGCCGGCAGGCTATTGGGATACGGGACAGCTCGGAACCAAATTCAGGGACTTTGTGCAGTTCCGCTATGGGAATACCGGTATAGTCCAGGCGTTCTCAAATTCCCAGGTTTTTCTGGATCACCAGGTCTTGCGCAGCCTCGACCTTTCCCCCAGGGAGGTCCAGGAGACCCTTGCCGCTGAACTGCTCAGGTATGAGGGTATTCAGGAAGTTTACACCGCCTACCAGTTGCGGAATACGGAATACACCGAAGGGATGGCCGCAATACTGCAAAACGGCTATCACCAAAAGCGCTCCGGGGATGTACTTATTGTGCCGGCACCGGCCACCCCGGATTATTCGCCCACAGGTTCAACCCATGGGTCGCCTTATATCTACGATACCCACGTACCCCTTATTTTCTTTGGGAAGGGCATTCAGAAAGGGACCCTGACCAGGAGGACCTACATAAGGGATATAGCTCCCACGCTGGCTGTACTGCTGGGAACCGCCTTTCCAAATGGGGCTACCGGGCTACCTGTATCCGAAGCCCTTAAATAAGCGGTTATAAATCCCCTTCCAGCGCCATTTGCGTGCAAATTGGCCTTGCTCCCGGGTAAGCATACGCGGTTTTCTGCTTATATAAGCTCTGGAATATGCCAACAGGGCATGCCATGGCAGCAGGGGGGCTTTTCGGGTCAGCGACATTTTTACGGCAGCGATCCCGCTGAGAAGCCAGCCATATCGAAGGTTGTAAAGGGCCATACCCTGTAAACCCGCATTGCGCGCGGAATATCCCCTGCCTGTGGGCCTGAGATGCCTGACGATCAGGTCTGGCCTTGTTGCAGTCTCAAAACCATGGAACCGGGCCAGCAAAACGTCGGCCGTATCCCAGCCAATGAAGGGCCGAAGCCCCCCGATAGCCCGGAAGCAGCTCCTGCTGTAGCATTTTACGGGTCCCCGGACATGAGATCTTTCTGAAATCGGCTCATAGACCCAAGCCCCCTGTTGTTGTGTGTACAGCAGGCCGGAGCACATTCCCAGGGCGGGCCTTAAAGCGAAGGTTTGCAGGATGGTTTCAAAATAGGTTGGGGGCAGGACGATATCACCGTCGAATTTTCCGATGTAGTCAAATTGTTCCCAGTCTTTCGGAAGCCCCCCCAGAAATGCATCCACCACCTTGGCCCCTGGCTGGCGCCTGGGGGTTGATCTCCGCTCTATGAGCCTGATCCACGAATGCTTTGAAGCGTATTCTCTGACAATCTCCGCCGTGCCATCCGTACTGTGGTCATCGACTACTCTGAGGAAATCCGGAATTCGGGTTTGACCGACAAAAGAATCCAGGCAGGAACGAATATTTACAGCCTCGTTGTGGACGGGCATCACGATCAGTATCCTTACTTGGTTGGAATCCATGGGCGCAAATATCCGTAAAGATACGGGAACCGCGCTTTAGGATGTGCGTTCTGCGTAAACGAGGTAGTACCTGGGGGTAAACCGCCTCAGTAAAGGACGGATGCCAAGTTTCCCAACAGGGTGTGCCCACTGAATACGGTCCTTTACTTCCCAGCCTGCCTTTTCCAGCAACCAGTCGAACTGCCAGTCTTCGAACTCGTGAAAATGCCGGTCCCAGGGATCGGTTTTCGAGCGGTATGCCCGTGCGAACCAGAGCCGCAGCGGTATGCTGGCCAGCAACTTGTTGCAGGGGATGGCCCGCAGCACATTAAACGGGGAGACCAGATGTTCCAGGATTTCAAAGGCCGTTACCACTTCGGCATCGGTTTGGTGCACGGCCTCGAGATTCATATCCAGGTCTTCCCCCCGGGTACTGGCTACCTGAAAACCCTCTTCCCGCATGATCTCTGAAAATGGGTTCGGTACCCCGAGGTCCAGGATTTTTTCCCCTGTTCCCACGTGGCTTCGCAGGAATTCCAGGGTGAGGCGGTATCTCTTCTCCGGGTAATGCGTATACATGCTAAAGCATAGGGGCCCGCATCCTGTGCAGGCCCGGGTTATTATTCAGCCGATTCCATATAGGCCTCGATGGGGTCGCAGGTACAGATAAGGTTGCGGTCTCCGTAGGCATCGTCTACCCGGCGGACACTCGGCCAGAATTTGTTTTCCGAAACATAAGGCAGCGGGAACGCGGCTTGCTGCCTGCTGTAAGGGTAGTGCCACTGATCCGCTGTGACCATTTCCGCCGTATGCGGGGCATTTTTCAACAGCAGGTTGGGCATTTCTTCCGTTGATTCATCGATCTCCCTGCGTATGCTAAGCAGCGCCTCACAGAAACGGTCCAGTTCCTCGAGACTTTCACTTTCGGTGGGCTCTATCATCATGGTGCCTGCCACCGGAAAGGATACGGTGGGTGCGTGGAACCCGTAATCCATCAGCCTTTTGGCAATATCAGTGACTTCGATTCCCTGTTTTTTGAATGGGCGGCAGTCAATGATCATTTCGTGGGCGGCCCGGCCCATCTCCCCGGTGTAGAGTATTGGGTAGGCATCCTCAAGACGTTCTTTCAGGTAGTTTGCATTGAGTATGGCTATTCGCGTCGCCTCCGTAAGGCCTTCAGATCCGAGCATGCGGATGTAGGCATAGGAAATCAGACAAACCAGGGCACTGCCCCATGGAGCGGCTGAGATTGCCGGGATTGCCCTGTCTCCCCCCGTTTTTATGACGGGGTTCCCGGGGAGAAAGTCGACGAGCTGAGGGGCCACACAAATGGGTCCAACTCCGGGTCCTCCACCCCCGTGAGGGATCGCAAAGGTCTTGTGCAGGTTCAGGTGGCAGACATCCGCCCCGATCCTGGCAGGGTTTGTAAGTCCTACCTGGGCATTCATGTTGGCCCCGTCCATGTAGACCTGCCCACCGTGCTCATGGATAAGCTCAGTGACTTTTCGGATGGAGGATTCAAATACCCCGTGCGTGGACGGGTAGGTTACCATCAGGGCTGCCAGGTACTCGCTGTTGGCAACCACTTTTTCCTCCAGGTCCGCCACATCTATATTTCCTTTTTCGTCTGTTTTGGTAACTACCACCTTCATTCCGGCCATTACTGCCGATGCGGGGTTCGTTCCGTGAGCCGATGCCGGTATTATGCAAACATCCCGGTGTCTGTCCCCCCGGGCTTCGTGGTAGGCACGAATCAGCATGAGGCCTGCATACTCTCCCTGGGCGCCCGAATTCGGTTGGAGGGAAGTAGCTGCAAATCCGGTGATTTCCGTCAGATACTCTTCAAGTTTGTGAAGCATCTTCTGGTATCCCCCGGCCTGATCCACCGGTACAAATGGGTGGATATTGCTCCATTGAGGCATGCTCAGGGGCAGCATTTCAGAGGCTGCGTTCAGTTTCATGGTGCAGGACCCGAGGGAAATCATGGAATGATTCAGGGCAAGGTCCTTGCGTTCCAGTTTTTTCAGGTACCGCATCAACTCCGTCTCAGAGTGGTACCGGTTGAACACCTCCTGCTGTATAAAGCTGGTTTTTCGTACCAGCGACTCAGGCAGTGCCGTGTTGCCACTCAAGGAATCAGGCAGGGCTGCTTCTTTTCCGAGTGCCGAGGCAAAAACCCCGAGGATGTCGCATACGTCTGACAGGGTGGTGGTCTCGTTCAGGGAGATGAGCACCTGCCCGGACTCCGGGTAGTAAAAATTGATCTGAGCTTCTTCCGAAAGCGATTTCACCTTTTCACCTGGGAAATCCAGGCTTAGGGTATCAAAAAAATAATCGTGTTTTACCGATATTCCCAGAGCGCGAAGGCCTTCACCCAGGGTAACGGCAGCCTTGTGGATCCGCCCCGCAATCTTTTTCAGACCTTCCGGCCCGTGATATACGGCATAGGCCCCTGCCATTACGGCCAGGAGCACCTGAGCGGTACAGATATTCGAAGTGGCCTTGTCCCGTTTGATGTGCTGTTCCCTGGTTTGCAGGGCCATCCGCATGGCCGGCTTTCCGTTCATGTCCTTGCTCAGCCCTATGATGCGCCCCGGGATATGCCTTTTATAGTCCTCCCGGGTGGGAAAAAAGGCAGCATGGGGCCCACCTTATCCCAAAGGAATACCAAAACGCTGGGTGGTACCCACCACTACATCGGCACCCATCTCACCCGGAGGCGTCAGCAGGCACAGGCTCATGAGGTCTGCGGCAACGGCAACTTTCATATCGAGGGCGTGTGCCTTTGTGATGAATTCAGAGTAATCGCGTATCTCCCCTTCCATACCGGGGTATTGAAGCAGGGCTCCGTAAAAGGTATTGTCTATTTCGTGCGCAAGGGGGTCCCCCACGACCAACTCGATCCCCAGTGGTTGGGAGCGTGTTTCCAGCAACGCAAGGTTTTGGGGCAGTACGTCCGCGGAAACGAAGAATTTCACAGAACCCCGTTTTTTCTGGTCCCGGTTCCTGAGATCGAATAACATGGTCATGGCCTCAGCAGCAGCCGTGCTCTCATCCAACAGGGAGGCATTGGCGAGTTCCATACCCGTAAGATCGCTTACCATGGTCTGGAAATTCAACAGTGCTTCAAGGCGTCCCTGGGCAATCTCGGCCTGATAGGGAGTATAGGCCGTATACCAGCCGGGGTTTTCAAGGATATTTCTTTTGATAACCGAAGGGGTTATGCAGGGGTGGTACCCCATTCCGATGTATGATTTGAAGATCTTGTTATCGGCAGCAAGTAAGCTGATGTGTTCCAGGAATTCGTATTCCGACATGGGAGGGTCCAGGGCCATGGGCCCTTTAAGGCGGATGTCATTAGGAACCGTCTGATCGATGAGTTGTTCCAAACTTTCCGCTCCAATGGTTTTGAGCATAAGGGAAAGGTCCTGGGGGCGGATGCCTAGGTGCCGGGATGCAAACTGATCTGTATTCATAGCAATTTTATTGCGCTTTAAAGTGCACAAAATTAACTATAAATTCTTGGATTCCCTCGATTTTTACTGCCGGTTGGGCAGGAAATATTTTAACCGGAAACAGGGCTTGTCAACACTTTGGCTACCTTTGCTGAATGCACCTGTTGAGGTTGGTTTTAGGGTGGTATATCAAGGCCAGTATCCACGTATCCCTGGCCCTCGTTTCCCTGATTGCCTTCACGGGAAGGATTTTCGAAATTGAGATTTCACATCATTACACCCTGGCCCTGCTATTCGGAAGCATCGCCGCCTATAATGGTATCAAATACGGGCTGGAACCCGGAAGACATCCCCGCCGGGTTCCCGGGGGTTCCACGCCCCTGGTTATCCTGAGTCTGTTGTGTCTTGCAGCAAGCCTTTACCACCTCAGTTTTCTTCCCTACCATGTCTGGATGCTGCTTATGGTTTGCGGGGGGATAACTGCACTTTATGCAGTTCCCTTAAAGGAGGGGCACAGGAACCTGCGCAGTCGGGGCGTTCTGAAGGTAGTACTGGTGGCCCTGGTCTGGACCCTGGCGAGCCTCTGGATACCGGTTTGGGGATTTCCGGAGTCCGGACACTGGGATTTTAAAATAGAAAGCTTTCAACGCCTTGTGTGGGTCATTCTGCTGATGCTTCCCTTTGAAATCCGGGACATGCATAAGGACCCTCCGCATCTCCGTACCATCCCCCAGCGATGGGGGATTGGTGTTACCCGGAAGTTGGCCTGGGCAGGGGTTGTTCTGTTTGTGGCGGCCACCTGCCTAAAGGATACGACTGTATCTGGAGAATTTTTTTGCAAATCGCTTGTGGGGATCCTGATGGGCATTTCCGTAACCTTTGCCAGGGAACAACAAGGGTCTTATTACGCCTCCTTCTGGGTGGAGGCAATTCCGATCGGTGCCTGGGTACTCCTGGTGCTCCTGCAGCAGGCATAGAAAATTCAGGACTCTCCCTGCTTGTGCAATCGTTGTTTTATGTAATCCTTTTCCGCCTCGGAAAAGGAGTGCAAATTGGCCTTTCGGATCAATCTGGTCAGCCCCTTGTTTTTTTTGGAAGATTTAAAACAGGCTTTGCAATACAGCACGTGAACCATTAATTGAATCTTTTCAAAAAAACTGGCTTCCCTGTACTGATTCTTGTTGCAAATTACCTGCGCTTCCTCACATGATACCATATTAGCTGTCTTTGAACCAATTTTCATTCAGGCACTCTACCAGGGAAGTGCGCGCCCTGTGCACCATCACCCAGAGATTAGACGGGGTAATCCCCAGTTCATTACAGATATCCTCAGTACTCCATTCCCGTATCGTCTTCAGGGTAAACACCCTGGCGTGGTTTTCCGGGAGCAGGGAGATGCAGCGGTGAATGGCAAGGCCGAGTTCCCGGTTTTCGATGTCGTCGTTTTCCCTAATACTGTAGGGGTCGGCGGCTTTTGCCTCCAGCCAGTCCCCTTCCTGCCCGGATTCAGCATTGAAGTGCATCCGCACTTCGGCCTTCCCTTTTTTGGTGTTCGATTTTCTGTAATGGTCTATTACCTTCCGTTTCAGGATAGCTACAAGCCAGGTGCGCTCAGCTGCATTCCCTTCAAAATTTTTTGCAGATTTAAGCCCGGCGATAAAGGTTTCCTGTACCAGGTCCTTGGCAGTATCCTCATCCCCCACACGGACCATAGCGTAGTTGAAGAGATAGTCGGCATAACGGTCGACCCACGTTTCCGGATGTAATTCGGTTTTTGCCATTTCCAGTAAGACAGCACCTAAAATAATGGAATTTTAAAGAATAGGAGGTATCTTTAGGGAGCTAAGCAATGCACCATGAAAAAAATCCTTTATACCATCCTGATTGGCCTGGCCCTGGCAGGATGCAGGGAAGAACCCAAAGAGGCAAGCCAAATGCCAATTACAGAATTTTCCAATGAAAACCTGGAGGAAGGCGATCTCCTGGTAGATGTCCGTACACCCGGGGAATACGGGGAAGGTCATCTGGAAGGGGCAGTGAATATCGACTGGATGGCCGGGGATTTTATTCGCAAATGGGATACCATCGACAAGAACCGGAAGGTCTATGTCTATTGCAAGCTTGGAGGCCGCAGCGCCGAAGCCGCCCATTTGCTGGATTCCCTTGGTTATAATGTCGTGGACCTCACCGGTGGCTGGGATGCCTATAAGGCTCAATAAAGCCCTTGGGCAGACTTTGCCGTACCATATTCAGGCTGATTTCTTCAGAAGCCCGGCCCGTTCCAGCAGGGGTTCAAGCCTGGGTTCCCTGCCCCGGAACCGGACATATAGGTCCATCGGGTCTTCCGTGCCGCCCCGGGATAGGATGTGATCCTGGAATTTCCCGGCCACTTCCCGGTTAAAAATCCCTTTTTCCTTAAAATAGGCAAAGGCATCCGCGTCCAGGACTTCGGCCCATTTATAGCTGTAATACCCTGCGGAATACCCCCCCTGGAAGATATGGGAGAAGGAGGTACTCATACAGGTGTCCGGATGGTCTGGAAAAAGCTGAGTTGACTCAAAAGCCTTGAGCTCATAGGCTTTGACATCCGTTACGTCCTCTGGGTTGCGGTCGTGCCAGGCCATATCGAGCATCCCGAAACTGAGCTGTCGGACGGTTGCCATTCCCTCCAGAAAATTGGAGCTGGCGCGGATCCGACCCACCAGATCTGCGGGGATCACCTCTCCTGTTTGGTAGTGACGGGCGAAGATGGATAGTGCCTCGGGTTCGTAACACCAGTTCTCCATGATCTGGCTTGGCAGCTCTACGAAATCCCAGTAGACCGAAGTTCCAGAAAGACCCGGGTAGGTGCTGTCTGCAAGCATTCCGTGCAGGGCATGACCAAACTCGTGGAAAAGGGTGGTTACCTCATTAAAGGTCAGCAGGGATGGCGTGGTCTCTGTCGGGCGGGTAAAATTGCAGACAATGGAAACGTGGGGCCGTTCATTTTGACCTTCTTTCCTGAACTGTGGTTTGTAGGAGGTCATCCAGGCCCCTGCTCTTTTTCCTGAGCGGGGATGAAAATCCCCATAGAATACGGCTATCGCCGTGCCGGCTGCGTCAAAGACCCGGTAGGCCTGTACCTCCTCGTGATAGGTGTCGATAGAAGGGTCCTTCTCAAACGTAAGACCAAAAAGGTTCCCGGCCACCTGGAACATCCCCTGCAGGACCTTTTCCAATTCAAAATACGGTTTGAGTTCCTCCTCATCCAGAGAAAATTTCTCCTGTTTCAGTTTTTCGGAGTAATAGGCACTGTCCCATCTTTCCAGCCCCGCAAGGGCATCTCGTTTTTTGGCAAAATCACTTAGTTCTTCCAGTTCCATTCGGGCTGCCGGAAGTGCTTTTTCAAGGAGGTCATCCAGGAACTGGCTTACGGTATCGGGCGATTTGGCCATCCGTTCCTCCAAAACAAAATGCGCGTGGTTCCGGTAGCCCAGGAGCCTGGCCCGTTCGTAACGCAGGTTGGCAATTTTCTGCAGGGTTTCACGGTTGTCAATTTCATCTCCGTGGAAGCCCCGGCTTGCGAAGGCCAGTGCCATTTTCTTTCTTAGTTCCCTGTTTTCCGAGTATTTCATAAAGGGTAGGTAACTCGGATAATCCAGGGTGAATACCCATCCTTCCCTGTCCCGGGATTTTGCCAGCATCAGGGCGGCTTCCCTGGCAGATTCGGGCAGGCCTTTTAGATCTGAAGATTCAGTTAGGTGCAGTTCATATTTCTGGGTCTCCTCCAGGACGTGTTCGCCAAAGGTGAGCTTAAGTCTGGAGAGCTCCCCGTCAATTTCCCGAAGGCGGATTTTATCCTTTTCCTGCAATAGGGCACCGTTCCTCCGGAAGTGGCGGAATTTCCGTTCCAGCAACATCTGCTGTTCTGCCGTGAGGGATTCCCTGTCGGCCTGTTCGTGGACGGCCTGTATCCTTTTGAACAGGGGTTCATTCAGGGTGATGTCATTTCCAAACGCAGCGAGCAAAGGGGAAATCTCCTGGGCGAGGGATTGGATTTCCTTGTTGGTTTCCGCCGAATTTAGGTTGAAAAATATACTTGAAATCCGTTCCAGCTGATATCCGGCATAATCCAGGGCTGCCACGGTGTTTTCAAAGGTGGGCGGCTCAGGATTGCCGGCAATTGCATCCACTTCGGCACGGGCCTCTTCAAGGGCCTTCTCAAAAGCAGGTTTGAAATGGCGCGTTTCAATGCTGGAAAATGGGGCGAGATCAAATGGTTCCAGTAAAGGATTTTCCATTGGTTTTCAGTGGATTTGAACGGGAAATTTTCAAGGATTAGGAGTTGTACTTCTTACGGACCTCAGCCGCTCCGAGTTCTACTTTCTCCTTTAACCCGGTTTTGTAGGCCATTATGCGCTCCCGCACTCCCTCATCCTGGCTTCCGAGGATCTGAGCGGCCAGGATTCCCGCATTCTTTGCCCCGTTAAGGGCCACGGTAGCCACGGGTATACCTCCCGGCATCTGCAGGATGGAAAGCACCGAATCCCAACCGTCTATGGAGTTGCTGCTCTTTACCGGGACTCCAATCACGGGAAGGGGGGAGTAGGAGGCAAGCATTCCGGGAAGGTGGGCTGCCCCGCCTGCTCCGGCGATGATTACAGAAATCCCTTTGGTATGGGCGGTCCTTCCGAATTCGGCCAGTTTTTCAGGGGTTCTGTGTGCGGATACGATATCCACAAAGGTTTCTACCTCCAGGGACTCCAGGATGTCTATGGCTTCCTGCATTACGGGAAGGTCGCTGGTGCTCCCCATGACGATGGCTACTTTGCTCATGATATTGTCTGGTTTGATACTACTTCGATACTTTGCTTGACCCGGGCGGCCACCTCCCGCGCCTTCTCAATGGACGGATCCACGATGGTAACATGCCCCATTTTCCGGAAGGGCCGGGTCATTTTCTTTCCATAAATATGAGGGGTTACCGCCGGCAGCCCCAGTATATCCTCGATACCTTTATAATGCACCGGTCCGCTATACCCTTCGGCCCCAACCAGGTTTACCATCACAGCTGATACCTTCTGTCCGTTTTGCCAAGGGGTAATCCCAGGATGGCCCTCAGGTGTTGTTCAAACTGGTTGGTAAAGCTGCCTTCTATGCTGTAATGACCACTGTTGTGAGGCCTTGGGGCCACCTCGTTGACAAGGATCTCGTCTTGCTCGGTCTGGAACAGTTCCACTGCCAGCAGCCCCACGTGGCCGAGGCTCTCCGACACTTTCAGGGCCACCTCCCGGGCCCTGTGGGCCACCTCCTCAGGAATCCGCGCCGGGCACAGTACATACTCCACCTGGTTGGCCTCCGGGTGGAACTCCATTTCCACCACGGGGTAGGTCCTGGTTTCCCCGGTTTCATTCCTGGCGACGATAACTGCCAGTTCGTTCTTGAAAGGTACAAACGATTCAGCCACGCATTCGACGTTTGGAAGCCCCTCCAGGTCATCGGGCTTACGAACGATTTTCACGCCCTGGCCGTCATATCCGAACTGGGCACTCTTCCACACAAATGGAAAGGAAAGCCCTCCATTGTCAATACTGTCCCTGATTTCACTTGTGTAGCCAAACCGGCTGAACGGGGCAGTCGGGATTTCGTTGTCCCGATAGAAGAGTTTCTGACGGGCCTTGTTCTGGATTACCTGCAGGGTCTTTGCGCCCGGAAAGACCTTTACTCCGCGCCGCTCCAGTTCCTGCAACGCGAGGGCATTGACGTTTTCGATCTCAATGGTCAGCAGGTCGACATCCGTGCCGAAGGCTACCACGGTATCGTAATCCATGAGGTCACCCTGTAGGAATTCATTACAGGCAAGCCTGCTCGGAGCCTTCCCTGAGGGGTCCATTACCCGGGTGCGGATGTCCCATTTGCGGGTTTCATACAGCAACATCTTTCCCAATTGCCCGCCCCCAAGAATCCCCAGGGTAAAATCTGATGAAAAATAACTCATAGTACAGTGTCTTGCCCCTCCGTTGGATTGGTTGCACAAAAATACCACATAATCTCAGAAACCACAGGGGGCCGGTCTAAAAAGAAAAATCAAAACACTATATTCGCAGACCAGTACCTATGGA
>SBFL01000020.1 GCA_006227965.1 Bacteroidota bacterium
AGCCAGTTCGAATTTTGAAATACCCGGGTACGCCAGGTCCAGCCGATCTAGCCAGTTCGAATTTTGAAATACCCGGGTACGCCAGGTCCAGCCGATCTCGAAAAACCGGCTGCCGGCAACCTTATAGGGAGACTGCTCAAGGGATAATCCCTCCACATCCGCATTGCTGAACCCGAAGGCAATCACCAGGTCCGAAAAGGTGCGGCGGTCGTATTTTCTATGGCCATCCCATTCCCAATCCCAGTAATCACATCCTATTCCAAAAAACTCGCAGTCATCATCCTCATCCGGATATTCAATCACAATGGTCCGGGTCTTTTTAGAGACACTGTCCTGCATCGCGATGACATCGCCCTCATTGCGCTGAAGCAAAGCTATTTCATTGTCGATGATAGCCTGTCGGTTCTTGATGTTAAGGGCGCGCCTTTCGGCCTCTACCTCTTTGAGCCGGCTGGCTTCTTCCTCGGTAATTTCCCCGGCTTGAAGTTTGCCTTCTATTTTGGTAATTGCCTCTTTCAGGGCTTCTTTTTCCTGCTTAACCACGAGTTCGCGCTGTTCCCTGAGTTCCGTGATGCGCTTTTCATACGCTTCTTCCTGGGCCTCTAATTGCAGACAGGATAAAAGCATTAATGGAATTAGAAATCGTACTAATCTGTGCATGATGTTTGATTTTAATGATTGATGAATAAACACTTCCGGGATTCGCGATCAGCAAACGACCGGTTAATTTTACCTCCGTCACTTATTTCGATCCGCTACGGAATTTCGGATTCTCGAATATTCTGTCCTCAATTTTTGCAGGATTTGTTCCCTGAAGGTCTGATCCAGTTCCTCCTCGGCCTGGGCGAGCAAAATCATGGGGTCCACGGCAGATCGGTCTTCAGGCTCACCCTCCCGGATTATGGTTTGCTGTGCCTCGCGCAACAATGCCTCGATCTGGGCGTCATTCACAGGCTCATTTACCTGTTCCAGGGCAACTACCGTGGCGAGGATTGTATCCATCTGACCCGCAACCAAACCGGAGATCAGGTCCGGGTCCGCGAGAGGGGAAGCATCCTGAACCGGGGCTGCTGCCAATCCCTGCTTGCCTTGCTGCAGAGTCTCTGGCACCCTCTTTTCGGTTCCAACAGAAGGGCCGGGTTCTTCTTTTTCTGAAGTTGCCACATTTATCGCTCCCTCTGCTTCAGAAATCAATTCCACGGATGTTACTTCCGGCCCGGGATCCTCAACAGGGGCTTCCTCCGCAGGGGCACTGACCACAGATTCCATGGCTGGCAGAGATTCAGGCCGCTCCCAAAAGAACGCAAGTGCCGCAAGCATCAAAACACTGGCTGCCGCCAGGCCTATCCACCATCCAGAGCTTCGACCCTGCCCGGGATACTCATCATCCAACCTGGAGGCAATGCGCTGCCAGGCCTCTGAGCTGGGGGGAACTTCACGGGAGCGAAGGCGTTTTTTAAGCTCTTTTTCAAATTCAACGGGTGCCATAATATGGTATTGATGTTTCTTTCAATTGTTGCTGCAATTGCTTTCGGGCCTTGAAAAGCTGGGATTTGGAGGTATTTTCTGAAATCCCAAGGACCTCCGCAATCTCCGTATGTTTATACCCCTCTACAGCATAGAGGGTAAAAACGAGGCGGTAACCTTCCGGAAGCGAACCGATCAGGTATTCAAGGGCTTCCAGCTGGTATGGGTCAGAGCCGGGTTGCTCCACCCCGGTCTCTTCCAGCCGCGTATCATCAAAAACGACAAACTGCCGCTTTTTGAGGAAATCGATGGCCTCCCTGACCATTATGCGCCGGACCCATCCTTCAAAGCTCCCCTCGAACCGAAATCCGGACAGGTTTCGGAACACTTTCACAAATCCCTCGATCATAACATCCTCAGCGAAGTGAGCGTCTTTCACATAGCGCTGGCATAGGGCGAGCATTTTTGGTGCATACCTGTCGTAAAGCGCCTTCTGGGCCTCCCTTTTGCCTGAAATCGCCCTGTGGATCAGCTTTTTTTCGTGCTGGAGCAATGAAATTATCTTCACCGTCATAAGTGCTTCTATATATAGAGACGCAAGATTTCAGCGTATGGTTGCCCGGGCCTCAAAATTTTTCTGACAGGGGGGGTGTCGGCTACTTAAATCTTGCGGTCCACCACGTAAGTTACCATGAGTTCCAGGGCCTGCCGGTACTGGGATTGGGGATAGTCCTTAAGCACGTCCATGGCAAGGTCCCGGAATTCCATCATCTTCTCTTCGGCATACTGCAGTCCTCCTGATTCTTTAACATACTCTATAACCTCCCGGACCCGTTGGCGGTCCTTATTGTGGTTTTTCACAGAGTTGATCAGCCATTTACGCTGTTTATCAGGGGCGTGATTGAGGGCATAAATAAGCGGGAGGGTCATCTTTTGTTCCTTGATATCGATCCCAGTGGGCTTCCCGATTCGCTGCTCCCCGTAGTCAAAAAGGTCATCTTTGATCTGGAAAGCCATGCCGCAGAGTTCCCCAAATTTACGGAACACCTCCACCTGATCCGAACCCGGCCGGACAGACGCGGCACCCAGGCTGCAGCAGGCAGCAATCAGGGTGGCCGTTTTCTGCCGGATGATCTCGTAATACACCTCTTCGGTTATATCCAACCGCCGGGCTTTTTCAATCTGCAGAAGCTCCCCCTCGCTTATCTCCCTCATTGCCACGGAAATGATCCGAAGCAGGTCAAAGTCCCCGTTGTCAACAGAAAGGAGCATCCCCCGGGCCAGGAGGAAGTCTCCCACCAATACGGCAATCTTGTTTTTCCAAAGGGCATTTATGGAGAAAAAACCGCGGCGTTTGAAGCTGTCATCCACCACATCATCGTGTACGAGGCTTGCCGTATGGATCAGCTCGATAACCGACGCACCGCGGTAGGTGCGCTCGTTAACCTCCCCGTCATTGAGCAGTTTGGCCGTGAGGAAGACGAACATGGGCCGCATCTGCTTTCCCTTCCTGTTGACGATGTAATACGTTATCCGGTTGAGCAGGGGCACCTGGGATTTCATGGAATTTTGGAATTTCTTCTCGAAGAGTTCCATTTCCTTTTCGATGGGTTCCCGGATTTGTGCGCTTACTTTCAAGGGATTCCTGTTTGGTGTGGGATCGGGTGTAAAATTAGCCAAAAAAATCCGGGAAAAATCCGTTACCGGGGCCATCGTTCCATGGGGATTGAATCTTGCATTTGAAGGTGGATACTACCCTACCCGATTTGGTCTGAAAAGCATGGCCCAACCGCCCAGTGGGAATCGGCTATCATGCCGATATAACGTATCTTTGCAATACCTTTCGGCAAGTTGATTTAATCCGCAAAGCATGCCAAACGAAAACACTGCCATCAGGACTGCGTATTTCAGTATCCTTTCTAATTTCCTGTTGGCCGGCATCAAGGGAATTGCGGGATTTTTTGGCAATTCCTATGCCCTTATAGCAGACGCCATTGAGTCCACCACAGATGTCTTTGCTTCTTTGCTGGTCCTTCTTGGGCTTACCTATGCACGAAAACCCGCCGATGAGAACCATCCCTATGGACATGGAAAAGTAGAACCCCTGGTTACCTTTATCGTGGTGGCTTTTCTGGTGGTATCTGCCGGGATCATCGTACACCAAAGCATTGAAAATATCCGGAGCCCTCAGAAATCCCCGGAAGCGTGGACCCTTATAGTACTTGCCGCCATCATCCTTTGGAAAGAAATCTCCTATCGGGTAGTGATAAAGAAAAGCCGGCAAACCGGCAGTTCTGCCCTCAGGGCAGATGCCTGGCACCACAGAAGCGATGCTATTACCTCCGTGCTGGCTTTGGTCGGAATCTCAATCGCGGTCCTGTTTGGGGAGGGGTATGAAACTGCAGATGACTGGGCGGCCATTTTTGCCGCAGGTTTTATCCTTTACAACAGTTACCTGATCTTCCGGCCAGCCCTGGGTGAAGTAATGGACGAGAACCGGTACGACCAACTGGTGGATCAGGTCCGCAGGGTCTCCATGGAGGTGCCGGGCATCCTGGGAACTGAGAAGTGCTTTGTGAGAAAGGCAGGGATGCGCTACCACGTGGACCTGCATGCCCTGGTGGATGGGGAAATCTCTGTCCGGGAAGGGCATGACCTTTCCCACCGCCTGAAAGACCATCTCCGCAGTCACATCCGCGGATTGGGACATGTTTTAATCCATATAGAACCCACTGAAACCGCCGAAGTTGAACGGAACAGGGATAGCGGGTAAGGAGGACGGGCATCCCGGACAACAGGGTTTGACAGACGGGATCCTATTGAAGATGAAGTGGTTTGGGCCTCTTAAACAGCCATCGGCAGGCAGTCCCGGTAAGCCGTAGTGTAGTTCCTCCCCAAGTACTCCAATACCACGCGCCAACTTCGAACCTTGAACCTTGAACCTTGAACTTTGAACCTTGAACTTTGAACTTTGAACCTTGAACCTTGAACCTTGAACCTTGAACCTTTTTTGCCCCCTAAGCTCAGTGTAAGTAAAGGACAAAGACCCTGAACAAAATGAAGAAGAAAAAAAGCAGGAATGACTCAGCGGTACGGACACCCTTGCCATTGAACGTACACGGCCTGCCAGGGAGTGCACTTTCCTGGGGATGATTGGTGAAAGGATCTTGCAGGATACAGGGATATCTTTGATGTAGGGTGGGCGGGGGTCCCCCGGGCAAGCCT
>SBFL01000011.1 GCA_006227965.1 Bacteroidota bacterium
GGGCTTTGATCTCAAGGCCATGAAGGGATCGGTAATTTAAGACCCACAAGAAGTGTTGGCAGAGCTTTTCGAATTATAGAAGTTCAGGCTGCTGAAAATATTTCTCCTTAAAATAAAGATGGCGTTGCCTGGCAACTTCGGCAATAGCATGAAAACGGGGATCCTCCCGTATTCCGTCAAGCAGTGGATCTGACATCATAAAGGAATAATTGAAATATCCGCGGTTTACCGCTTCTTCAAGGCAGCGGAGGGCTCCATTGGTATTGTTCAGACGGTAATATATTGCAGCCAGGGAGTACCAGCCTTCTGAATCCGAGGTGTTTGCATTTTCAAGCAGTTCTGCTAACCTTAACCCTTCCTGGATATTTCCCAAAATTGCAGCTCTTAACACCTTGCAGGAGTAAAGTATATACGGCTCGCTCTCTTTTTCAATTACTTCTTCCAGATACTGCAATGCTTCCGTTTCTCTGCCCATGCGGTACAGGGTAAGTCCCTGCCAGGTTAAAGAATAGGTAGTGCCCCCACCTTTTCGAAAGGATTCGAGGGCCTTCTCATAGCGGTTCTGACATAGGTAGCTCACGCCGATTCTCGAGTAGTTGGGATTTTTGGGATCTATACTGATAGCTTCTTCCATACGTGCCACCGACTCATCAATCATTCCGATATAGCGGTACAAATATCCGAGGGAAAAAAGTGTCGATGCATTGTTTGGATTTATTTCGGCCATCCGACGGGTCAGTTCAATCGCCTGTTCCGTCTTTGCCGTTTCTGTGTATAATACCGCGAGGTAACTCAATGCACTTAAATTATTTGAATTAAGGGACAATGCTTTTAAGTAATATTGTACAGATTCCTCCAGGGCGTTTTCACCCATCATTTCGAAGAAGGACAGACGTTGTGTCCTGAATCCAAGGTCTGCATAGGCTGGGGCGTATGTTGAATCGAGGTCTATGGATTTTCGCAGCATTTCAATGGCCAGTCGGTCCCCCTCTGAATCCAGCGGGTAAGACGTACTTCGCAGGTAGTACTCGTAGGCCAGGGGTATGTTGGGAATGTCTTTTTCAATAAGGCTCATCTCTCGCTGGGAAAACTGGATATTCAGCCCGTCAACAACCTTTTTAGATACGATGTCCTGGAGGGCAAAGGTATTGCTG
This sequence comes from Bacteroidota bacterium, assembly GCA_006227965.1. Taxonomy (GTDB): domain Bacteria; phylum Bacteroidota; class Bacteroidia; order Flavobacteriales; family Flavobacteriaceae; genus Robiginitalea. Next base: position 1,155 of record SBFL01000011.1, read on the forward strand.
TAATCCACCTCGATATCCTCACTTCTCCATACCATGCGAAACTCTTCGAGTTCGACCAGTTCCACATTGACCCGAATTTGATTGTCTTCCTTTAGGTAACTTCCCACCAGGGCATAGTCCACGTTCAGTTGTTCCCTGATCCCGGTTAAATCAATTTCCCTTCCGGCAAATCTGCGGATTTCGCCAGAGGATCTCACGGTTATGTTCTGGAGGTAATTCAGGTCGCCGATAATTTGGTTGGCAATGGCAAATCCGAGATAATCGGTATCCTGATCGGGCTTGTTATTGGCCAGTGGCAAGACGGCAACCGTTCCGTTAAATTGGTTGTGCGCAAAAAGTCCCTGGTTTTGGAATGGGGACGTATTGCTAAACTGGTTGTAGAGCAACAGCATTACTGCAATGCTCAAAGAAAATATGATGATCTTGTTAAGCCGGTCCTTTATGTTGGGGTCGGATTCTTTACTATTGGAATCCATCCATGAAATGGTTTTAATAATCCCTTTCGAAGTAATGTCGTAGATCCAGGAAAATAGGATCCATAAAGGGAACCCCGCTATTAGTAAAACCACAATGCCCTGCATTACGAAGGGTGGGGTTTCAAAAGTGGAAAGTAGTATGTCCAGAACCTGCACTACCATCCAGGCTACCACCAAATAGGCCAGCGCGGCCCTTGGAACATTCCGCCGCCTGAGTTCAGATATAAACCGTTTAAATTTCATTCCAAACCAGAAAGGATGAAACAGCATGGGGTATCCCCATGTGTCATAAAATTACGGAATCATTTTCGGCTGGCAGTCAGGGAGGCGGCATTAATCGACTGGTGGTTAAGCCGAATGGCAAATAATCCTTGCTTACATTCTGTAAACCACATAAGGCAGGCATGGGTAAAAACCCCGGGAGAATTATTTCATTTCAGGTATTTACCTTCCGAATCAGCTGGTACGTAAATCCAATGATTTCGAGGTGATTTCCCCTGCTGATTTTTTGGTCTATGCCGTGAAAGCGCGTCATGCTGTGGGGTCCGAACCGGATAGGGCAGAAGCGGTACACCCCCTTGGGATATCTCATAGAAATACGGGGCGGGTGTCCCTCCGCCGACCAGACCGGGCACCACCAGGGTATTTTCACGCGGTTCATGGAAACTGCGACAGCCCCCTGCGTCTGGACTATGCTCCGGAGGAAGGCGGTTCAGGCCATGACTTTTTTAAGGGTGCGGGTGAAGGCCTGTACTTCATCTAAAGTACCCGTACTGATCCTGGCCCAGTCGAGGAGCGGAGGAAAAGGACGCCCGATCTGCACATTTTCGGCGGCCATTTTCGGGATCAGTTCCTGTATGGAAACCCCGCTTTTGAAAAACACAAAATTTGTGTGGGACCTCAGGTACGGCAGCCCCATCTGGTCCAGTTCCCGGTAGATCCACTCCTTGCATTTCTCGTTTTCGGCCAGGCTGAACTTATAGAAATCCGTGTCTTTCAGGGCCTGTCGGGCTGCCAGGATGGCCAGGGTATTGGTGTTGGCCATCAATGATTCCCTCAGGCGCCGGGCAATGTCAGGGCGGGCGATCAGATAGCCGATGCGCATCCCGGCCAGGCCGTAGACTTTGGAAAAGGTCTTGGAAACGATCACATTGTGGTTTTCTTTGACCAGCTCCACCATGGAGGGGTAATCTGGTTCGGTGATATAGTCGTAATAGGCTTCGTCGCTGAATACCACACACCTGTTCGCGACAGAAACACAAAAATCCCTTAGTTTTCCATGTTCCAGCAGTGTGCCGGTAGGGTTGTTCGGATTGCACAGGAACACCAGGCGGGTCTTGCTGGTAATCCTTCGTTCCATGGCCTCCAGGTCGTGGGTGAGGGAATCATCCAGCGCAACCCTGTGCACATAGGCCCCGAAATGTTCTCCATAACTAAGCAGTGCCTGAAAGGTGGGATCTGCCGCAACGATTTCACCTCCTCCCAGGCCATAAACCAGTCCGGTTGCATGCAGTCCTTCGGTAGAGCCTCCCGTAATGACGATACAGGCCTCGGGGACTTCTTCCTTCCTGGCAATGTCCCTGACCAGTCCACCGATGTATTGAAAGGGATATCGGCACCCCAGCCCAAAATTCTCCCGGATCACTTCCCTAACGGAATTTGATGGTCCGTATGGGTTTTCATTGGAATTGAGCTTGACAGGGCCTTCAGCCAGATAGGCATGGCGTTCAATGGGATTGGCAAGGGCGGGCAGGCCGCCGAGAAGGGTAAAGCCCCCTCCGAGGGCCACCGTTTTAAGCCAGTTTCTTCGGTCGGTTGTAGTCATTGGTTGTACCATTTGGGAAAAAGGTACAAATTAAATCCGAATCACTGATTTGCCGGAGGCCTATAAGGGAATCGATCCGCTTCTTATCCGTATAGGGTATTGCTCAGCAGGATGGTAAGTATCAGGATCACCATGGCGAGGTTAACCGTCAGGGCGATGACCTTTTTTTCCGTAAGGGGCTCATGAATCCCTTTAAGGACCATGTAGGTGCCGGCAAATCCAAGGATGCCAGACAGGAAAATGGGCAGGCCGAAGAGGATCCTGGATATCAAGGGCTTGATGTTCAGCGTGATCATCAGGGCAGCGATGGCCAACAACATAAGAACCCATCGGCTCATGCGGTAGGATCGTTCCGTATAATGATATTCCCGGGGTTTCACTGAGTGAGGTTTTAGTTACACGACACGGGTCTTTTCCCTGAGGCCTTCCGTGATCCTGAGGATCCCATTCACGGATTCTCCCAGCTGGTATCGAATCAGGGAATGGGGGATCCGGATGCTTGTAAAGCCGTCGTCATAAGAACACAGGTGTCCTTCCAATTCATGCATCGCTTCATTGAATGAAAGGGATTCAACCTCCCGGTCGATTTCTATATTCAGTTTGACCCTGGAGATCGCCAGGTCTACGGTTTTTTTGCCATCCCACCATGCCAGCATGGGCTTAATGCCGGCGTGCCTCAAGCCGTAATAGAGCATTACGGCCTCCGCAGGCACCTGGCTCTTGGCCAGAAATCGCTCCATCCGCTTACGATGCGCCGGGCACAATTCCGCTTGGAACAGTTCCATGGACCTACGGTGGTCCATATAGCTCAGTTCTTTTTCGCACTCCAGGCAGGTCATATAATTGATTTCGCTAGGCGTTGGAAAATAATAACCGATAGCACGCATAAATATTATACAGTTTTCGACGTATGACATTTTCACTCGGTATAAACCCGGCAGATTGCGGCAGATCTGTTCCTGTAGCCCTTTCCGGATGCACCTTACGGAAGAATTGAGAATAGCTATCTTTATCCAAATCAGACCTTTTCTTCCATGTTTAAAAAAGCAGGACCAGGCATGCTTGTTGCGGCCGCTTTTATCGGACCGGGAACGGTAACCACCTGCATCCGGGCAGGTGTGGACTGGAAATTCGGACTTCTGTGGGCGTTGCTGTTATCCGTGCTGGCGACCCTGGTCCTTCAGGAAATGGCTGGCAGGCTCGGCCTCACGACCCGGGATGGGATTCCGGGA
>SBFL01000052.1 GCA_006227965.1 Bacteroidota bacterium
CCAACCCGAGGATCGGAAAGTGGTTCAACTATTACTATGTGGCCACCATCACCTTTGCCGCAGTTGCCTCTGTGGACCTGGTGATCAACCTGATCGACCTGGCCTATGCCCTTATGTGCATCCCCAACATGTTGGCCGTGCTTTACCTGGCCCCCAGGGTCAACCGGGAGATGAAACGCTATTTTAGCCAATTGAAGCATGAGCACACATAAAGCCGGATTCGTCAACATCATCGGGAACCCCAATGTGGGCAAGTCCACCCTTATGAATGCCCTGGTGGGGGAGCGGCTTTCGATCATTACTTCCAAGGCCCAGACCACCCGCCACCGCATCCTGGGCATCGTCAACGGGGAGGATTTTCAGATGGTGATCTCAGATACGCCGGGTATCATCAAACCGGCCTATGCGCTGCAGGAGTCGATGATGGATTTTGTAAGGACCGCCCTGGATGACGCCGATGTGCTGATTTACATGGTGGAGATAGGGCAGAAGGGGCTCAAGGATGAGGCCTTCCTGGAGCGAATCCGGAAAACAACTGTGCCTGTACTCCTTTTGATCAATAAAATAGACACCTCGGACCAGCAGACGCTGGAAGAACAGGTGGCCTACTGGATGGATCTCCTCCCCGAGGCGGAGATCTTCCCCATATCCGCCCTTGAAAATTTCAACATACAGCCGGTCTTTGACAGGATCCTGGAACTCCTTCCTGAGGGTCCGCCCTATTTCCCGAAAGACCAGCTAACCGACCGGCCTGAGCGCTTTTTTGTCAGTGAGATCATCCGGGAAAAGATACTCCGGCACTATAAAAAGGAAATCCCCTATTCGGTGGAAATCGAGGTTGAGGCCTTTGAAGAAGGCGAAGACCTGATCCGCATTGGGGCGGTCATCATGGTGGAGCGGGATTCCCAGAAGGGGATCATTATCGGGCATAAGGGTACAGCCCTTAAGCGGGTGGGGTCCGAAGCCCGAAGGGACCTTGAAACTTTTTTTGACAAAAAGGTCTATCTGGAACTCTTCGTCAAGGTCAACAAAAACTGGCGAAGCGATTCACGCCAGCTCAGGCGGTTTGGCTATAATCCCAAATGATCAGGCTCTTAGGCCCTCACGGTAGAAGTTGTACAGTTCATGCATCTGGGGCTTTCCCTTTGCCCTCCCGGCTCTTCCGAAGGCGTATAAGGCAAACCACACCACCACCATAAAAACCATTCCCCCGGCCTGGACCCCGTAGGGCCGGTCCAGGGAGGCACTGCTGTAAGCCCAGATCCCGAGGATAATAAAAAGGGTGGCAACCCCGAAGTGAAGGAACATAAAAAAGCTCCAAAGCGTGGGGTTTGGCCCGTAAAGGCCATAGACGCGGCATGCCCCTTCCTCCTCGTCCAAAATCTCCAACTGCAATTGTGGAGACCAGAAATGTTGTTCCCGGTCGTTGAATTTTATAAAGAGGTGGTCGTCGAGGCGTTTGATCACAAAGGGCTCCCGGCCGGCTTTTTCAAGGCGTTCAAGAATATTGCCGGCGCATTCGGGGAACACATCCTGGAAGCGGGGCCTCAGCACTATTTCGTTTGGGAGTTCCATAAATGAAAGTTAAAGGCGGTGATTGGGTCAAATCCAAAACTGAGAGAATTTTAATAAATGTATGGATTTACGGAATTCCGTGGAATAATTCGGGCTGAAACCAAATTTTCCTATCTTTGATTTATCGATGAACGGTACGTTTTCATCGATGAAATACACTTTTTTATGAAGAATGTCCTCATTTTTGGTGCTTCCGGTCACGGCAGTGTTGTGCTGGATACCCTGGAAAGAAGCCGGGAATACTCACCGGTGGGGTTTGTGGACTCCTTTAAGAAAAAAGGTACAAAAATAAATGGATATGAGGTATTGGGTACGGAATTCGATCTTCCTGTACTCATTGAGCAATTCAATATTGAAGGCGGAATTGTGGCTGTTGGCGATAACTGGGGCAGGAAGGAATTTGTTAAGAGGATACGGTCAATCTATCCCAGATTTAGGTTTGTATCAGCGGTGCACCCTTCTGCCATAATAGGCAAAGATGTTTCGATTGGCCTCGGATCGGTCATTCTTCCCGGAGCTATTTTAAATGCCAATGCATTTGTCGGAGATCATTGCATCCTTAATACGAAGTCTTCTTTGGATCATGATAGTAAAATGGGAAGCTATTCCAGTTTGGCTCCCGGAGCATTTACGGGAGGAAATGTTATCATTGGACAGGGAACGGCCATTTGCCTGGGTGCCAAAATAATTGAATGTGTCACTATCGGTGATTATTCGGTGATTGGTTCCAATTCATTAGTCCTGAAGGATATTCCGCATAATTCCGTTGCATATGGAACCCCCACCCAGATTATCCGTCAGCGGACGCCCTGGGAGCCTTATCTCAGGGAAAAAAGGGAATCAAATGCACTTCAGCTGAGACTTGACTACACAGGGACCTGAAAAGGCCATTTCCTTTTTTGATTTCAAATCTATCCGCATAACACTACCTTTGTGGCCTAAATTACCCGTATGTCCGGAATCGTTGCCATAGTGGGGCGCCCCAATGTTGGGAAATCCACCTTTTTCAACCGCATGATACAGCGGCGGGAGGCCATTGTGGATGCCGTCAGCGGGGTAACCCGGGACCGGCATTACGGCAAGAGCGACTGGAACGGGAAGGAATTTTCCCTGATCGATACGGGCGGCTACGTCGTGGGGAGTGACGACGTATTCGAAAAAGAAATCGACCGTCAGGTAGAGCTTGCCATTCAGGAGGCCGATGCCATCCTGTTCATGGTAGACGCCGAGACCGGAATCACCGGAATGGATGAAGACGTGGCCCGCCTGCTCAGACGGGTGGAGAAACCTGTATTCCTGGTGGTCAATAAGGTGGACAATGCCAAACGGCGTGAAGACGCTGTGGAGTTTTACAACCTGGGACTGGGGGATTATTATCCGATCTCCAGCATCAATGGCAGTGGTACGGGAGAATTACTGGACGCCCTGGTTGAGGTACTGCCCGAAGCGGCCATGCCTGAGGAAAACCTGCCCCGCTTTGCCGTGGTTGGAAGGCCTAATGCCGGGAAATCCTCCTTTATCAATGCCCTCTTGGGGGAGGAGCGTTATATCGTCACGGATGTGGCCGGGACCACCCGCGACAGCATCGACACGAAGTACAACCGCTTCGGCTTTGAGTTCAAGCTGGTGGACACAGCCGGGATTCGGCGTAAATCCCGCGTCAGGGAGGATTTGGAGTTCTATTCGGTCATGAGGTCCGTACGGACCATCGAGCATTCGGATGTATGCCTGCTCCTGCTGGATGCCACCCGGGGCTTTGACGGGCAGGTACAGAATATATTCTGGCTGGCCCAGCGCAACCACAAGGGGATCGTAATCCTGGTCAACAAATGGGACCTGGTGGAGAAAGACACGGATTCCGTCAAGGCCTATACCCGGGAAATAAAAGAGGCTATCGCCCCCTTTACGGACGTGCCCATCCTGTTCATTTCTGTTATGAACAAGCAACGAATTTTTAAAGCCATTGAAACCGCCGTGGAGGTATATCAGAACCGGTCCCGGAGGATTCCCACCAGCAAGCTGAACGACGTCATGCTGCCGATCATCCAGAAGAACCCGCCACCGGCCACCAAGGGCAAGTATGTGAAAATAAAATTTTGTACCCAGCTCCCGACGCCTTATCCTCAGTTTGCATTTTTCTGCAACCTTCCCCAGTACGTCCGGGACCCCTATAAGCGCTTTCTCGAGAACAAGATTCGTGAAAATTTTAACTTCACCGGGGTGCCGATGAGTGTTTTCATGCGGAAGAAATAGGTGCTACCACCCTCCTGAGGCACCGCCTCCGCCGAAGCCACCTCCACCGAAGCCACCACCAAAACCACCTCCCCCAAAGCCGCCTCCGCCGCTGCCGCCCCAGCCACCCCGGGAGCTCGACCGCCCCATGTTGCTCAGGATGATCATATCCCAGATGTCCAGGCCAGGCTTACGCCTGCCGCCCCTTCCACCACCTCCGCGGTTTTTGCGTGAGGCCAGGATAAGGATGATGATGAAAAAAATGATAAACGGGAGAATAGATTCTAGAGGAAACCCGTTTCCGCCCCCGGACTTGGGAGGGGCTGTGAACTGCCCTGTCAGGACCTGGAAGATGGCGTCCGTTCCGCGGTCCAGACCCGTGTAGTAATCCCCGTTTTTGAATTCAGGGATAATCACCCTTTCGATGATCCTGCGGGACAGGGCATCCGTGAGGAATTCCTCTACGCCGTAACCCGTGTTGATGGCAATGCGCCGGTCGTCCCGTGCCAGGAGCACGAGAACGCCATTGTCTTCCTTAGCCTGCCCGATCCCCCAGGCATGGCCCCACTGGGCCCCCAGATACTGAATGTCTTCTCCCTCTGTGGAGGCGATGATAGCGATGACGATCTGGGTGGAGGTGCTGTCTGAGTAACGGATCAGTTTTTGTTCCAGGTTGGATTTCTGCGCCGGCTCCAGAAGCCCGATGTAGTCGTACAGGCTGGTCTGTTGTTCCGCCGGGGGCTTTGGAGGGATCTCAAACTGGGCCCAGGCCGGGTAGGCGACTATGCCTGCCAGCAGTAGCAAAATGATCTTAACTCCGGGAAATTTCATCAGTCAGTTCATTTGGGTCCTCCGGGTGCCAGGGGAAGTGTACTTTG
>SBFL01000266.1 GCA_006227965.1 Bacteroidota bacterium
CAGGGGGAATCCTTTGAACATGTCTCATCCTACAGCGGGATCCGAACCCGGCCCTTTTATTATACCAACCTAAAAGTGGATCCAAAAAATCCGGAGATCCTGTATGCCATGGCAACGGGCTATTTTAAATCTGAGGATGGCGGCAAATCCTGGAAACGGATGCGGCCTCCCCACGGGGATAACCACGACATGTGGATCAACCCGGAGAACACCTCCCTTTTCATACAGAGCAATGATGGAGGGGCCAACGTAACGCACAACGGGGGTGAAACCTGGTCAACCCAATTCAACCAGCCCACTGCCGAGATCTACCAGGTGGAGGTGGATAACCAGTATCCCTACTGGCTCTACGGGGGTCAACAGGACAACTATTCAACGGTATCCGTGCCCAGCATGCCGCCCTATGGGGTCCAGGCACCGGGGATCGGGTACATACAGAATACAGGAGGATGCGAAACCGGTCCGGCGGTGCCTCATCCTACCAATCCGGATATCGTATATTCAAACTGCAAGGGCCGGTTTACCGTCTACAACAAGCGGACAGGAACGGAACAGTCCTACTATGTTGGCGCAGGAAACATGTATGGCCATAATCCGAAAGACCTGAAGTTTCGGTTCCAGCGGGTCTCTCCCATACACGTGTCGCCCCACAATCCAAATGTGATATATCATACTTCCCAATACGTCCACAAAACAACAGATGAGGGCAAAACCTGGGAAATCATCTCCCCTGACCTAACCGCGTTTGAGGAAGACAAACAGGTCATTTCCGGGTCTCCCATAACCAGGGATATCACCGGGGAAGAATTCTACAGCACGATTTATGCGATCCGGGAATCCCCTGTGCAAGAGGGAGTAATTTGGGTTGGATCCAACGACGGACCTGTTCATGTAACAAGAGATGGTGGGCAATCCTGGTCAGAAGTTACCCCCAGGAACCTGCCCCCTGGCGGCAGGGTGGATGCCGTGGAGCCCTCTCCCCATGACCCGGCCAAGGCCTATATTGCGGTCCTCAGATACCAGCTTGGGGACCCGCGTCCCTATATCTACAAAACCGAGAATTACGGCAGCAGCTGGACGCTCCTGACCGACGGGAAGAATGGGATTCCCGACGACTACCCGACCAGGGTGGTACGGGAAGATCCCGGGCGGGAAGGCCTGCTGTATGCAGGTACCGAATACGGTGTTTACCTTTCCATGGATGACGGGGCCACCTGGCGCTCATTCCAGCAAAACCTACCACTGACCCCCATCACCGATATGAAGGTCCATCGGGGAGATCTCGTACTTTCCACCATGGGCCGGGCCTTTTGGATACTGGACAACATCAGTACCCTCCGGCAATCCGACCTGAAGGATCTGGATATCCCCACCCTGTTCAAACCTGAGACGGCCATACGCTACCGGATCCCTTCCGGGGCCTGGGGGAGTGACATGCCGGACTATCCCAGACCTGCCGTAATCCTTGACTATTTTCTTCCTGAGAAGTCTGGCAGCCCCGTTACTTTGGAGATCAGTGATGCCAGTGGCAGCGTTATAACGGCATTTTCCAGTGATTCGATCCCACAAAACGGGGAAGGCGCGGCGCGCGATATGGGGACTAATTTTAGGGAGTTCCTGGTGTCGGAATCCCTGAAAAATGAGGCGGGGTTGAACCGCTTTCGGTGGGACATGTCCCAGGCGGGACCCTGGTATTCCTCCATGAGGAGGCGATACCGAAATGGACCGATGGTAAAACCGGGCGTATATACGGCTGTGCTCACAGTGGGCAGCACACGGAGCAGCCAGTCCTTCGAACTCGTTATGGATCCAAGGGTCCTCGAAGCCGGGGTGAGCGAAGCCGATGTGGCAGCACAGGTGGATTTTCAGCTTAAAATCCGGGATAAAATCACTGAGACCAATAAGCTGCGGGAAGAAATTCAGAAATCGATTGCAGAGCTGAAAGGGAAAAAGGAACCGTCCGGGGCGGAGCAAACCCGTATTAGGCTTTTGGAGGAGGCCTTGTCACAAATTGAGACCGAGGAGGGGATTTATATGCAACCTATGCTGGCTGACCAATGGCAGTACCTCTACTCCATGATGAATCAGGCCGACCAGGCGCCCGGGAAGGATGCCCAGCAGCGCTATGAGGCACTGAATGCTGCTTTGGAGTCCCTGAAATCAGAATTGAATCCGGATAAGTAACGGAGCATTTCAATCATGAACCTGAATCAGATAACCGTACCGGTTATGGACGTTCCCCGTTCCATCCGGTTTTACAGCAAACTGGGCCTGAAACTCATTGTCGAGGCCCTTCCGGAGTACGCCCGTTTTGAACTACCCGAAGGGGAGGCCACCTTTTCCCTGCATCGGGTGGATTCACTGCCCACAGGAGAAGGTATATGGGTGTATTTTGAGACAGAGCGCCTGGATGCCCGGGTTGCTGAATTGCAGCAGGAAGGGCTACAGTTTGAGGAGCTTCCAGAAGACAAACGCTGGCTCTGGCGGGAAGCCAGACTTCGAGATCCGGACGGAAATCTCTTGATCCTTTACCATGCTGGCCCGAACCGGAAAGAACCGCCCTGGCGTATTGAGTGATTATTTTAAAATCGCCTTCTTTGAAAGTTCGTATGGCAGTTCGTCTAAAAGCCCTCTTTCCGGATACTTCAGAGTTTACTTAACCGTTATAGGTACTCATGCTTCCCGAATCCGGGAGTTAAAATGAAAATAATGAAAAAGTACCTGCTTTTCTCAGCCCTGTTGTTTGCGATGGGTTCATGTGCCACCATTCATACGACCCAGCATGACCCCCTTCCTCCTGGTCAGGCCAAAAAGGTACATGGAGACCAGTCTGCCAGGGAATACGCTCCCGGACAACAGAATAAGAACAAGAATAAGAACAAATCGAACGAAGATCCATCCCTTTTTGGAATCTTTTAGGACAGGCTGCTTCCAGAACACCTAAGTGACGATTTGGCCCGGGGTTTCGACATGAAAAGCCGAAAAGTTCCCCGTGTGTCTAATCGGGACTGCAGGCCATGTTCGGATTTTGCAGTGAGTGATGTTACCTTTTTCGCGGGGTGGGGGAGGGATTTCCCCCTATTGATAAAGCCCCTCTGAAAAATTAAGGAAATGCGCTTATGGACTATGGGTTCCGAAAGTCATTGCGGATAATTTTACCATCCAGCATTACAAAGGAAACCTCCCTTAGCGCTCTAATATTCCTGCTCGGGTCCCCCGGAACACCAATGAGATCTCCCAGGTAGCCTTTCCTTACCTGTCCCAGATTCCCGAGATGAAACGTCCTTGCATTCCCAGAGGTTGCAGATTTGAGCACATCAAGAGGCGGCATTCCATACGCGACCATCAATTCGAGCTCCCTGTAGTTCTCCCCGTGTGGATATACGCCCACATCCCCTCCAAATCCGATCGTTACCCCGGACTCCAGCGCCATTCGGAAACTTTCTTTTTTCTTTTCAATTCGTTCGGTATCGGCAGTCCCGTCCCATCCGCGGTACCGCTCGATGGCGTCTCCTGCGGCCAGCGTGGGGAAAAGTACGACGCCACGTTCTTCCATAAGCCGAAAAACGGCTGTGGTTCCCCCATCCCCGTGTTCGATGGTTTCAACCCCTGCCAGAACAGCCCTTTTCATACCCTCGGGGGTGGATGCATGGGCCACAGCATATTTTCCGGCAGACTGGGCTGCCTCCACCATGGCCTCCAATTCTTCCGACAGGAAGGTGGGCTGTGAGGCGGCTCCAGGGGTCCATCGGTAATCCGCATAGATCTTGATGAAGTCTGCCCCCCCTCCGAGTTGTCTCCGCGCGGTTTCGATAACTTCGGGGACGCCACTGGCAGCTTCCGCACCCAGAGGAACTTTGACCCCTTCGTGAAACCCCTTAGGGCCATAGGCACCTGTAGCAACGATTGCAGGGCCGGCCACCAGCAGCCTGGGTCCCGGGATGATTCCTTCTTCAATGGCCTTTTTCAGGGCAACATCGGCATATCCTGCACCTTCGGATCCGAGGTCCCGCATGGTGGTAATTCCGGCCCGCAGGGATTTCTGTGCGTGGACTCCACCCCGTATAGCCCGCTCAGCGGGGGATTCCCTGAGTACCTGGTCATTCCAGGGCGTTTCGTTATAGGGATGCAGCAACAGGTGGGAGTGACCTTCGATCAGCCCCGGCATCAGTGTCATTCCTTTCAGGTCAATCACTTCGGCCCCGGAGGGTTGGCTTACCCCGTCCGCCGGCCCGGCGTATTGGATGGTGGCATCCTGGAGGAGCACTACCCACTGAGAATGCATCTCGAAGCCGTCAAAGACCCTGTCTGGCCTGAGCAGGATTTGAGCATTCAGCGGTTGCAGAAAGCTTAATAGAAAGGATAAAACAAGGAATTTTCCTCTGGTTATGAACATATTGGTGCGATTAAAGGGTTTCATTAAATGGTATCATTCAGATCAAAACCCAATTGATGCTCTTTTCTGCCGGCAAGTAAGCTTAAAGTTGCTCACAGTATGAAAGAAATCCTATGCAAACTGCCTATTGTTCTGCATTCACAGCAATTTCCTGCAGCCTTTCGTCCAGGTCTTCCCTTGAAAACCATATCCCCCTGGCCATTACCCCCTCCAGGGTATTCAGGGCCCCGGGATTTTCAAGGGGATTTGTCGCCAAAAGCAGAATATCCGCCTCCTTTCCGAC
>SBFL01000407.1 GCA_006227965.1 Bacteroidota bacterium
CATATCGTGGCTTCCAGGTCCGTTTTCGGGTCAACACATACGCTTTTTTCTCAGATATTTCCCAAGTGGGGAATAGCGCATTCCTATTTTAGTTTCAATGACCCGGGTTCCATCGAATCCCTAATTCGTCCAGAAACAAAGGTGTTGTATGCCGAATCCCCTACCAATCCGGGAGTGGACCTTCTGGATTTGGAGGAATTGGGAAGAATTGCCAAAAAACACGGACTTTGGCTGATCATAGACAATTGTTTTGCCACACCCTACCTGCAGCAACCCATCCGGTTCGGGGCGGATGTGGTCATCCATTCGGGCACCAAACTGATGGATGGGCAGGGGCGGGTGCTTGCCGGCCTGGCGGTGGGGCGCAGGGAGCTGATAGACCGGATCTATCGCTTTTCCAGGATCACCGGCCCGGCCCTGTCGCCTTTCAATGCATGGGTGCTTTCAAAAAGCCTGGAAACCCTACCCGTCCGGGTAGACCGGCATTGTGAGAATGCACTGTGCGTGGCCGAATTCCTGGACCACCACCCCGGGGTCAACTGGGTGAAGTATCCCTTTTTGCCCACGCACCCCCAGTATGATCTTGCCCGAAAACAGATGAAAGCCGGGGGCTGTGTAGTTGCTTTTGAGGTACAGGGAGGCGTGGAAGGCGGCCGGGAATTTTTTGACCGGATCCGCTTATTGTCGCTCTCGGCAAACCTGGGGGATTCCCGTAGCATTGTTACCCATCCGGCCTCCACCACCCATAGCAAGCTCAGCCGGGAAGAACGCGCCCAGAGCGGGATCACCGATGGAATGGTACGAATTTCGGTTGGCCTGGAGCATCCAGATGACATCATTGCAGACCTTGACCAGGCCCTGAGAGGGGAGTTGGGGCAAGAGAACTAATATTCAGATGCCCGAAAGAGGTAACCGGGAGCTTGGTGGGAAAAGCCACCCGGACTCCCGGAAAAAAAACAGACGAACTGGAACTATGTCAAAGATCGAAGAACTTTTAAAGGAACGTATCCTCGTCCTGGACGGGGCCATGGGGACCATGCTGCAACGCTATGCCTTTATCGAGTCGGATTTCCGAGGCAGGCGTTTCAGGGACTGGAAACAGCCCCTTCAGGGAAATAACGACCTGTTGTCCCTTACGCAGCCCGAAGCCATTGCAGAAATTCACAGAAAATACCTGGAGGCCGGGGCTGATATCATTGAGACCAATACGTTCTCTGCTACCTCGGTTGCCATGGCCGACTATGGCATGGAGGGTCTGGTACTTGAAATGAACCGTGAGTCTGCAAGGATTGCTTCAGAGGCTGTTGCCGAATACAACCGGATCACCCCCGAAAAACCGCGGTTCGTGGCCGGGAGCATGGGCCCGACCAACAAAACGGCCAGTCTGTCCCCGGATGTCAACAACCCCGGATTTCGGGCCATTGCCTTCGAGGCCCTTCGGGAAGCCTACCGCGAGCAGGCCGAAGGACTTCTGGAAGGCGGGGTGGACCTGTTGCTGGTGGAAACGGTTTTTGACACCCTGAATGCGAAGGCAGCCCTCTTCGCCATTGGGGATGCACAGGAAAAAAGGTCTACAAAAGTACCGGTCATGGTAAGCGGCACCATAACGGATGCTTCCGGCAGGACACTTTCGGGACAGACCGCCGAAGCCTTCCTGATTTCTATTTCCCATGCCCCATTGCTTTCTGTAGGGTTTAACTGCGCTCTGGGGGCGAGCCAGCTCACCCCTTATTTACAGGTCCTCTCAGACCGGACCAACCTGGCAGTATCCGCCCATCCGAACGCAGGTCTTCCCAATGCCTTCGGGGACTACGACCAGGGGCCAGGCGAAATGCGCAACCAAATCCGGGAATATCTGGAAAAGGGGCTCATAAACATCGTGGGCGGATGTTGTGGAACCACCCCTGATCATATCCGGGAGATCGTGGAACTGGTGGGGGAGTACCAACCCAGACCCGTAAAAATTCCGAATTCCAACCCCGATAACCCTGCCCCGATAACTGTCGGGAGCTATCGGGGGGGGCAGATTTCAGGTGAGGTAATGGCCGGGCAGGCTCGGTACCTGAAGCTGGCCGGGCTCGAGCCCCTGGTGGTTACTCCTGAAAGCAATTTCATCAACGTCGGGGAACGAACCAATGTGGCCGGGTCGCGGAGGTTTCTGAGGCTCATAAAGGAAGGCGCTTATGAGGAGGCCCTGGAGGTGGCGAGGGATCAGGTCGATGGGGGTGCACAGATCCTGGATGTAAACATGGACGATGGCCTGATAGATGGGGTAGAAGCCATGGTGCGCTATCTGAACCTATTGATGGCAGAACCGGATATCGCCCGGATACCTGTTATGATTGACAGCTCTCGTTGGGAAATCATCGAGGCGGGCCTTCAGGTAGTTCAGGGAAAATGCGTTGTGAATTCAATAAGCCTTAAAGAAGGGGAGGAGGCCTTCCTGTGGCAGGCACGGCAAATCCGCAGGTACGGAGCCGCAGTGATCATTATGGCCTTTGACGAACTGGGACAGGCCGATTCCTATGCCCGCCGGATTGAAATTGCGGAACGTTCGTACCGCCTGCTCACCCAAAAGGCTGACTTTCCTCCGGAGGACATCATCTTTGACCTGAATATCTTTCCGGTAGGTACCGGCATGGAGGAACACCGGCGCAATGCCGTGGACTTCATCGAGGCAACGCGCTGGGTTCGGGAGCACCTCCCTTATTGCAGCGTCAGCGGGGGGGTGAGCAACGTCTCTTTCAGCTTCCGCGGCAATAACCCGGTGCGGGAAGCCATGCATTCGGCCTTCCTCTATCATGCCATAAAGGCGGGGATGAACCTTGGCATCGTGAATCCCACCCTGCTGGAGGTATATGACGACATCCCCCAAACCCTGCTTTCCTATGTTGAAGATGTATTGCTGGACCGGCGGGAAGATGCCACCGAGCGACTCCTTGAGTATGCCGAATCCGTCCAGGGATCGGGAAGGAAGCGACAAAAGGATGAATCCTGGAGGGAGCTTCCCCTTCAGGACCGGATCACCCGGGCCCTGGTCAAGGGTATTGACCAGTATATTGAGGCGGACGTGGAAGAAGCCCGGAAAGACACCAGCAGGACCATTGAGGTCATCGAAGGCCCCCTGATGCAGGGTATGAATGTAGTGGGTGACCTCTTTGGCAGTGGGAAGATGTTCCTGCCTCAGGTGGTCAAATCAGCCAGGGTCATGAAAAAAGCGGTGGCTTACCTGACCCCATTTATAGAAGAGGAGAATGCGGCCCTCAGCGATATGCGACCCGCCGGGAAGATCCTCATGGCAACGGTTAAGGGAGACGTCCACGATATTGGCAAGAATATTGTAAGTGTGGTGCTGGCCTGTAACAATTACGAAATTGTGGACCTGGGAGTCATGGTGCCTCCGGAGAAGATCCTCGAGGCTGCCAGAAGGGAGCAGGTCGACATCATCGGTCTGAGCGGCCTGATTACCCCCTCCCTGGATGAAATGGTTTTCCTGGCCCGGGAAATGCAGCGGCAGGAATTCAAGATCCCGTTGCTCATAGGAGGTGCCACTACAAGCAAAGCGCATACGGCAGTCAAGATCGACCCTCAGTACAGTGCTGCCGTTGTACATGTAAATGATGCCAGCAGGGCGGTAACCGTGGTGGGGGACCTGTTGCAGGAGGAACGGTCCGAGGCGTACAAGAAATCCATCAAACTCGATTACGAATCCTTCCGGGATAAATTCCTGTCGCGCGGGCGTCAGAAATCCTATCTGAGCCTTCAGGAAGCCAGGGACAACCGGCTGAAGCTCGAATGGAGAAAAAAGGATATTACCGTTCCCCGAAAGCTGGGTGTTCAGGAAACAGGCCCCCTGGACCTGAGAAAACTGGAACCTTTTATCGACTGGTCTCCTTTTTTCAGGGCCTGGGACCTGCACGGCAGGTTCCCGGACATCCTGGAGGATGATGTGGTGGGGGAGCAGGCCAGATCCCTGTATCGTGATGTCCGGAAGTTACTCAGGGACATCACGCGAAAGAAACAGCTAACAGCAAGGGGGGTGTTCGGGCTGTTCCCGGCCAATGCCACCGGAGATGACATTGAGGTAAGAACGAATGACGGGCACTCCCACACCTTTCGCACCCTCCGGCAGCAGGGACGAAAACGGGAAGGGATCCCGAACCTTGCACTGGCCGATTTCATTGCTCCCGCAGCATCGGGCCTCCAGGATTACATAGGATGTTTCTGTGTAACCGCAGGCCTCGGAGCAGATGAACTGGCAGCTGAATACACCGGGAAACTGGACGATTACGGGAGTATTATGGTCAAAGCCCTGGCAGATCGGCTGGCGGAGGCCTTTGCGGAGTACCTGCACAGGGAGATCCGCATCCGGTACTGGGGGTATGCGCCAGGGGAGCAACTGGAGAACGAGGACCTGATCCGAGAGGCCTATAAGGGAATCCGTCCGGCACCGGGATACCCGGCCTGCCCGGACCACCTGGAAAAAAAGACCATTTGGCAGATCCTCGGGGTGGAAGAGCGCATTGGCGTAAGGCTAACCGAAAGCCTTGCTATGTGGCCTGCGGCCAGTGTGAGCGGGTATTATTTTGCCCACCCCATGGCTTCCTACTTCGGACTGGGCAAGATTCGCCAGGACCAACTGAAAGACTA
>SBFL01000175.1 GCA_006227965.1 Bacteroidota bacterium
TGCTCGGTATCTTGTTCTTCGGCAGGACCCGTTTCCGGGACCTGGAGCAAATGCTCAAAAAGATAGGTAGGAAAAAATCAGCCCTTCTGTGCCTGTTCCTGTTGTTTTCCCTCACAGGAAAGGCACAGGTGGAAAACCCTCCTGCGGACCACGATCATGAGGGCCACAACCAGCTTCCCTCCCAGGAGATGGTGGACT
This sequence comes from Bacteroidota bacterium, assembly GCA_006227965.1. Lineage (GTDB taxonomy): Bacteria > Bacteroidota > Bacteroidia > Flavobacteriales > Flavobacteriaceae > Robiginitalea. The sequence continues at coordinate 199 of SBFL01000175.1, forward strand.
CCCTTATACGGGCCACGGCCGTTCCCCTGCAGCAGGCTGAAAAGTTCGGACATCTGGTCATACAGGATGACGGCGGGCGGATGAAGCCCATCAACACGTTTTCATCGGAACTTCTGAGAAAACTCAGCTTCAGGGATCAGTACAACGGATTGTCTCCCGATCAGGTTCTACTGTCCATGATGATGCAGCCGAGGCTCTGGACCCTGGCTGAATTCATCGCCCTGGACAAAAAATCCCAGAACGACAGTATCCGCAACCTGATTGGAGTGTCAGCAGATCAGAAATATATACGCCTGATTGACTTTTTTGACCCGCAGGGACGCAACAAACTGGATCCGGTCCTGCAGGAGGCTTTTGCCACCAATACCCCGAATAAGTTCCAACAGGATTTCAAGGATGCCTACTTCAGGCTCAGCTTGCTCAACAGGGCCCTTAGCGGGGAAATTCTGCGGATCTTCCCCCTGCCCAATAATGAAAACAACAAATGGATTTCCGCCACGGAGTACCGTAGTGGCGGCTTCCCTGTGCCGGATTCCCTCTACGCCAATTTTATAGACAAGGCGGTGCCCTTCTACCTGATGTCCCTTCAGCAGGGAGCACAAAGCAAAAATTACGTACAGGCAGACAGTTTGCTGGCATCCTTCCATGCCAACCAGAAGCGGCTGGGAAATGAGGTCCTTCCGGAACAGAACAAGGTAAAGGCAGAGGTGATCTACAACAAGCTCGATATTTTTAACAAGCTTTATAAATATTATGCCCTGGTGGGGCTGTTCATGTTTATCGTGCTCATTTTCAGGATATTCAGGGAGCGGAAGATCTGGGACATCACCACGTATTTCTTCAAAGGGACCATCGCTGTGTTCTTTATCTGGCATACAGCCGGGCTTATTATCCGCTGGTATATTTCTGGACACGCACCCTGGAGTGATGCCTATGAAAGTATCCTCTATGTGTCCTGGGCCTGTATGGGAATGGGGCTCTGGCTGGGGCATAAGAGCGACATGACCATTGCAGCCTCTGCTTTTGTCACCTCCATGTTGTTGTGGATTGCGCACCAGAGCTGGGTGGATCCGGCCATCGCAAACCTGGTGCCGGTCCTGGACAGTTACTGGCTGATGATCCATGTGGCGGTTATCGTGGCCAGTTACGGCCCGCTAACTGTGGGGATGATCCTGGGGGTGGTATCTCTGATACTGATCCTGCTGACCAATAAAAAGAACCATGAGAAGATGAAATTCAACCTCAGGGAGCTTACCATCATAAACGAAATGGCTTTGACCATAGGTCTGGTTATGCTTACTATAGGAAATTTCCTGGGAGGGCAGTGGGCCAATGAAAGCTGGGGGCGCTACTGGGGGTGGGATCCGAAAGAAACCTGGGCTCTTATCTCCATCCTGGTCTATGCCTTTGTGATCCACACCCGTCTCGTTCCAGGGCTTCGGGGTGCCTGGACGTTTAACTTTCTGAGTATTCTGGCCTTTTCCAGCATCATGATGACCTATTTCGGGGTGAATTTCTACCTGGTTGGGTTACACAGTTATGCGAGTGGTGACCAGGTAATTACGCCCACTTTTGTATGGTATACCCTGGCCGGGGTATTTGTGCTTGGGGTACTGAGTTTTTGGAAATTCCGGACCTACTATAAAAACGGGAAACTGAATTCCTGAAAAGCCTTCCGCTCAGGCAGGATGAGATCACGAGGGGAGGGTAGGACGAAATTATTACCTTTACATATTGCTCGTTGATTATGGACAAAACTGCCAAGGGGATAAACACCATCTGCACCCATGTTGGGGAATTAGAAGACCGGGAATTCAGGGGGGCTGTATCCCCTCTCTACATGAGCACATCCTATGCCTACGAAGAGGTGGATGTCAAACGGTACCCCCGGTATTTCAACACGCCGAACCAGGAGGCCCTGTGCCGCAAGATAGCCGCCCTGGAACATACAGAATCTGCCCTGATCTTCGGAAGCGGCATGGCTGCTGTAAGCACCAGCCTGCTCGCCTTCCTGCAAAAAGGCGACCACCTTGTGATCCCCCGCCAGATCTATGGAGGCACCTACAACCTGTTGGCCGAGGAGTTTGGCAAATACGGGATAGAATATACCCTTATCGACTGGTCGGGGGTGTCAGACTTTGAAAATGCCATACAACCCAATACACGGGTATGCTACCTGGAAACCCCTTCCAACCCGCTGTTGTCCCTGACGGATCTTGAGGCCGTGGCAAATCTGGCGCGATCCCGGGGAATAAAAACCATGATTGACAATACGTTTGCCAGCCCCGTCAACCAGAACCCACGGGACTTCGGCATAGATATCATCATCCACAGCGCGACCAAGTACATGGGCGGGCATTCCGATATCTGTGCAGGGGCCGTAGCGGGAAGCAAAGAGGACGTGGATCGGATCTTCCACCTCGCGAAAAACCTTGGCGGCAGCCTGAGCGACTACACGGTCTGGCTGCTTGAACGGAGCCTGAAAACCATGGGGATCCGGGTAAAGGCACAGAATGAGAACGCTCTGCAGCTCGCCCGTTTTCTGTCTAAACATCCGCATATTGACCGGGTCTATTACCCAGGGCTGGAAGGCCATCCCGGGCATGAAATCGCAAAAAAGCAGATGCACGGTTACGGGGGGATGCTCTCATTTGAATTAGCCCCCTCCATTGACAGGCGCGCCTTTATGAAATCGCTGAAGTGGATTAAGGCATCCATGAGCCTGGCCGGGGTCGAAAGCACCCTGCTGGCACCTTCCCAGACCTCTCATGGGCTTTTGAGTCCTGAAGAACGGGAACAGGCAGGGATCCGGGAGGGATTGATTCGTTTTTCCGCCGGCATCGAAGATTTTGAGGACCTCAGATCCGACCTTACCCAGGCCCTTGACCGGGCTTTGTCAACCAAACCGGCAGCATTGCCCAAAACTTAAAGCCGACCATTCAAATGAAACTGGATATACTGGTATTTGGTGCCCATCCCGACGATGCCGAACTCGGTGCCGGTGCCACCATCGCCAAGGAGGTCTCCCTTGGAAAGAAAGTGGGGATCATAGACCTTACCCGCGGGGAGCTCGGCACCAGGGGAACGCCCGCTATCCGCGACAGGGAAGCTGCCCGGGCTGCTGAACTATTGGGGATAGCGGTTCGGGAAAACATGGAATTTAGCGATGGTTTTTTCCGGAATGACACGGAGCATCAGCTGGCCATAGTGAGACAAATCAGACGATTCCGTCCGGAAATAGTGCTGTGCAATGCGATTGAGGACAGGCATATTGACCACGCCAGGGGCAGTTCCCTGGTAAGCGATGCCTGTTTCCTTAGCGGCCTGGTCAAGATCGATACACGCCTGGAAGGGTATGAGGAGTGGCAGGACCCCTGGAGACCCAAACAGGTCTATCACTATATTCAGTGGAAAAACCTGACTCCGGACATTGCGATTGATGTAAGCGGGTTTATCGAAAAGAAGCTCGAAGCCATCAGGGCTTATGATTCGCAGTTTTATGATCCGCAGAGCGAGGAGCCTGATACACCGATAAGCAGTAGAAATTTCCTCGACAGCATCACCTACCGGGCGAGGGATCTGGGAAGGCTTATCGGGGTGGAATACGCAGAGGGATTCACTGCGGAACGCCCTGTGGCGGTCCGGGATCTGGACGCACTTCTTTAGACGGCCTTACTGTAGCTTTCGGCGGATTTGGGCAGCGTAAAATAAAAGGTACTACCTTTTCGTAACATGCTGTCTACCCAAATTTTACCGTGATTCTTCTCAACCATTTCTTTGCAGAAGGACAGGCCTAAACCTGTACCTTTTTCGTTGGCGGTCCCATAGGTGGAATGGTTGTTTTTCTGTTCAAAGATTTTTTGAAGGGTTACCCGGTCCATGCCAACCCCGGTGTCCCTGATTGAAATCACCCAGTGATCCTCTTTTTCATCGGCGCTGATGGTGACCATTCCATTTTCAGGGGTAAATTTCAACGCATTGCTGACCAGATTGCGCACCACGATGTCAATCTGGTTTGGATCAGACCAGACTTCCGTACTGGAGGGCACTTTATTGTCTATCCTGATGGATTTATTCTCGGCGATTTCGGTAAGCAGTTTCATGCTATCCGAAACAATCTGCTTTACGGATACGACCGCGGGCCTGGTCACCGATCCATTGAGCTGGGAATACCCCCAGGACAAAAGGTTGTTCAGGGTGAAGTAGATATGATCCACGTCTGCCCTGAGCTTTGGCAGGTAGGAGCGGAACTCCTCCTGTGAGACCTCCCCGTCCTTGAACATTTTCAAAAGCTCCTTCAGGGCTCCAATCGGCCCTCTGAGGTCATGGCCAATTATCGAAAACATCTTGGTCTTGGTTTCATTGTTGACCTGCAGTTCGGATTTCCGCTTCTCCAGGATCTGGTGCTTCACTTCCAGTT
>SBFL01000305.1 GCA_006227965.1 Bacteroidota bacterium
GCCCCCGTACCCAACCCGGTACCCCTCAAGATCAAAGGCCAACAGGGGCAGGAATACAACATCGATCTGCCGGGGAATCAACTGAATCCCGGAAACGGGCTCGGGAATCTCCCACCGGCTGTTCCTGAATACGGTGGCATCAGTCAGCAGATAATGGACGAGTTTCCCTTTCCCGCTAACCTTTGGGACTGCGATATCCTTGTCTTTTCCCTGTAAAACGGTTAGCAGGAAAGAAGTGTCAACTTCATTCCTCTGGGGAATACTCAAAAAAATGTGGAAAATCTGTAAGTCCCAGACCGGAAGCTGAAGGCAGCGATTCGCTATATTCAGGCTGAAGTTTTCCCGTGAATCGGGGGAAAGTTCGTTACGGAGGGTTGCATAGGATAACCGAAGCTGTTTTTTTAACATGGCATTCGATTAATCACGCTCAGCAGGAGAGTAATCTTACTACTGACTATTCCTTGGCAGATACGGCCACGTAGATCTTAAAGAATAGCATCAAAATAAGATACATGCCCAGTGTTATAAGATAATTGTCCATAATATGCCTGACTTTGATGATCACAAGATATATAAAAAAATGTTTGCGACAACTATTAAGTGCACTAAAATACCGATGAAATGCACGATTTTATGACTTTGTTAACCCTTTGTTCATACTTCCTAAACAGTTTTGACAGAAAAAGATTACCTGTAAACCTCATAAAATCAACTAAATAAACCTATTGGGATCGGAACTTCACGCATAAAACTCTTAAACAAGGATGCAAATGCCTTGCAGTTTGTCGAGGTGACGTCATATTTTCTGCCACACCGCTCCCTGGTCAGAAGTAAAACCCTTTGTAACTGTATCTTTGTAGTCCTGAAACCGACAAATGAATACGCTTCCAATTGATGTTCAGCTCAGGACCCTTCCTGACGGCCCCGGCGTGTATCAGTTCTTCGACGCCGACGGCAAGATGCTGTATGTTGGAAAGGCCAAGAGCCTCAGGAAACGGGTGAATTCCTATTTCACCAAAAATCATCAAAACGGTAAGACCCGTATCATGGTTCGGAAGATCCATGAGATAAGGCACATTGTGGTTCCCACGGAATCGGATGCCCTGTTGCTGGAGAATAACCTGATCAAGGAACACCAGCCCCGTTACAATGTCCTGCTGCGGGATGATAAATCGTACCCCTGGCTTTGTATAAAGAACGAACGCTACCCCAGGATATTTCCGACCCGGAAGCGCATAAAGGACGGTTCGGAATATTTCGGCCCCTACACTCAGATGAAAACGGTGAGGGCGCTGCTGGACCTCATTAAGGGCGTGTATCCGCTCAGGACCTGCAATTATGATCTGTCCAGGGATAAAATAGAGGCCGGGAAGTATAAACTATGCCTGGAATATCACCTCGGGAACTGCCTGGGCCCCTGTGAGGCGCTGCAGGATGAGGGATCGTACCAGAGGCAGGTGGATGACATCCGGGAGATCATCAAGGGAAATTTCAGGAGTCCGCTGCAGTATTTCAGGAGGCGAATGCAACAGTTGGCAGCTGATATGCATTTTGAGGAAGCCCAGCGCATGAAGGAAAAAATCGAGGTGCTGGAGAACTATCAGGCAAAATCCACCGTCGTGCATCCCAAAATTTCCAATGTGGATGTCTTCTCCATCGTTTCGGATACCTCCCATGCCTACGTTAATTACATGCAGATCAGCCATGGGCTGGTGGTTCGTTCCCATACCATGGAAATCAAAAAGAAACTCGAGGAGTCCGATGAGGACCTCCTTTCCCTGGCCATCGTGGACCTGCGGGAGCGGTTTGAATCTGACAGCAGAGAGGTCTTCCTCCCCTTCCGGGTAGCCCTGTCGGGGGATATCAGGGTAACGGTCCCCAAACAGGGCGATAAAAGGAAGATTGTGGACCTGTCAGAACGGAATGCTCGGTTTTACCGGCAGGAGCGGTTCAAGCAAATCAGGATCACAGATCCGGACCGGCATGTCAAAAGGCTTATGGATCAGATGAAGCGGGACCTGCGCCTTCCCGAAGAACCCAGGCATATTGAGTGTTTTGACAATTCGAATATTCAGGGGAGCAATCCTGTGGCAGCCTGCGTCGTATTCAGGGACGGGAAACCCGCTAAAAAGGAATACCGACATTTCAACATCAAAACAGTCACCGGGCCGGATGACTTCGCCTCCATGACAGAAGTGGTTTACCGCAGGTACCGCCGACTCCTGGATGATGGGGAAAGCCTTCCCCAGCTCATCGTGATCGACGGGGGAAAAGGGCAGCTTTCTGCGGCCCTTAAATCCCTGGAAGAACTGGGTTTAAGAGGCAAGATATCCATCATTGGGATTGCCAAGCGACTGGAAGAGATTTATTTCCCGCAGGATCCGATACCCCTGTACCTGGACAAAAAATCTGAAACCCTGCGGGTGATTCAGCAGTTGCGAAATGAGGCACACCGATTCGGGATCACCTTCCACCGGAACAAGCGCAGCAAAGCAGCTATTAACTCTGTCCTTCAGGGAATTGAAGGCATCGGGGAAAAAACGGCTCAGGAGCTGTTGAGGAAGTTCAAATCGGTTAAGAGGATCCGGGAAAGTTCCCTGGAAGACCTCACTGCGGTTATAGGACCGGCAAAAGCCAGGAAAGTTTATGATAGTTTACGCGAATGAAGTAATTTAAGCCTATGCGCTACCTGATCCTGTTCATCGCCCTCTTTCCCCTGAGCATGCCTGCCCAGGTGCGGGATGCCTCAGGTCAGGATCTAAAGGTGGGCCTGGTACTCAGTGGAGGTGGGGCCAAGGGAATGGCGCATATAGGAGCCCTGAAAGTGATCGAGGAGGCAGGGGTTCGCATTGATTATATCGGGGGGACGAGCATGGGGGCCATTGTGGGGGCCCTTTACGCTTCCGGTTATACGGCAAATCAGCTGGACTCCCTTTTCATGAACACGGACTTTTCGGAAATCATCCAGGACAACCTGCCGCGTTCGGCCAAGACCTTTTATGAAAAGGAGGCCTCGGAACGATATGCGCTCACACTTCCCTTCAGCGAGTTCAGGATTTCCTTTCCGGCAGCCATTTCCGGGGGGCAGAATATCTACAACGAGCTGGTAAAAGTGCTATATCATGTGAAGGATGTCCGCGATTTTGACCAGCTTCCGATACCGTTCTTCTGTATTGCCACCGACGTGGAAACCGGGGAGGAAATACTCCTGGACAGTGGGTACCTTCCGGAGGCCATCATGGCGAGCGGAACCTTTCCCTCCCTTTTTGAGCCCTCTGAGGTCGATGGGCGGATCCTTATCGACGGGGGGGTCCTTAACAACTATCCTGTCGACGAGGTTCGGGCCATGGGCGCAGACCTCGTCATAGGGGTTGACGTGCAGCACGGATTACGCGACCGGGAATCCCTGAATTCGGCTACTGAAATTCTGCTGCAGATCAACAACTACCGTACCGTGGGGCAACTGAAAGAAAAGTTAAAAGGGACGGGTATCTACATCAGGCCAGACATGGACCGCTACAGCGTGATCGATTTTGAATTGAAGGACAGCATTATACAGGAAGGGAGCAAAGCGGCCCTTGAAGCATGGGAATCCCTCAGACAGGTAGCCTCCCGCCAGGGATCCCGGAGGCAGCAACAACCCATTGCCGGAACCCTTGATTCTCTCCAGATCAACCGGTTGATCCTGCAGGGCAATAGTTCTTATTCCAGGGGGTATGTAAAGGGAAAACTCCGGTTTGACCTTTCCGAGAAAATATCCTTTGAAAAGCTTCGTCAGGGAATCTCCAACCTGTCTGCAACGGGCAATTTCAATACCATCCGGTATGAACTTATTTCTAATGGGATCGGGGAGGACCTAATCCTCAAACTCCGCGAAAATCCCGTGCGCACCTATATCCGCGTCGGGGTCCACTACGATGATCTCTTCAAAAGCGCAGCCCTGATAAATCTCACGCACAAACACTTGCTGATGGATGACGACGTACTTTCCCTGGACCTTATACTCGGAGACCATATTCGCTATAATGCCCAGTACTACATCGATAAGGGGAGTTACTGGAGCTTCGGGCTGAATTCCTGGTTCAACAGTTTTGACGAGGAAATCAACTACAGCCTTATCGAGCAGAATTTCCAGACCCGGGCGGACCCCAATATCAATACTATCAACCTGGATGTGACCGACCTGACAAACCAGCTCTATGCTCAGACCGTAATGAGGGAGGAATTCAAATTCGGGCTCGGCATCGAACACAAGCTCCTAAAGTATAGTTCCAGAACCGTTAATGAACTCATAGAGGATTCGGATTTTGAGGTCTCGGGGGACCGGACGACCTTCGAGAACAGCCACTATTTCAGCACCTATGGAATCCTTACCCTGGACACCTACGATGACAAATATTTCCCCAGCAGGGGGCTTTATTTCGATGGGGATTTCCACCTGTATCTGTTCTCCTCGGATTTCAATGACAATTTCAAGGAATTTTCCATTGGCAAGGCCCGCATGGGAGCCGCCTTTCCCCTGATCGGGGATTTAAGCCTGAACCTTGAAACGGAGGGAGGCTTCAAACTGGGCACTTCCGGGGTTACCTCCCTGGATTTTGTGCTGGGGGGG
>SBFL01000366.1 GCA_006227965.1 Bacteroidota bacterium
CACGGGAATAGCAGCCTCCATGGCTGCCGTTTTGCTCTGTGCTGGGGAAAAGGGGAAACGCAGCGGGCTCAAGCATTCTCGGGTGATGATCCACCAGCCTATGTCGGGAGCCCGGGGTCAGGCAAGCGATATTGAAATTGCAGCCCAGGAAGTCCTTAAACTCAGGGATGAGCTCTATGAAATCATCGGCTCCCATACAGGCCAGAAGTTTGACAAGATTTACCAGGACAGCGACCGGGATTACTGGATGAAGGCAAAAGAAGCACTCGACTACGGGATGATCGATGAAATCCTGGAGCGGGATGCCGACTAGCAGACTCCAAAGGGGGAGCAGTTCGGCAATTTTTGCGCATTTTGGCGTTTATATAATAGTGAAGGGCTACCATTATGGCCAAGGATAATTTGGAATGTTCATTTTGCGGGAGAAAAAAACCCGAGACCAACTTGCTGATCGCCGGGCTGGATGCTCATATCTGTGACCGGTGCATCGAGCAGGCGCACGGGATTGTGGCCGAAGAATCCAGGCAGGCCCGCAATGAGGACCTTATTTCCGAACTCGTCCTGCGAAAGCCCATCGAAATCAAGGATTTCCTAGATACGTATATCATCGGGCAGGAACGCACCAAAAAGGTGATGTCCGTGGCGGTGTACAACCATTACAAACGGCTGTTGCAACCGCCGGCCAAGGATGACGACATCGAGATTCAGAAGAGCAACATCGTCATGGTGGGGCAGACAGGTACGGGGAAGACCCTGATGGCCAAAACCATTGCCCGCATGCTGAATGTACCCCTGGCCATTGTGGATGCAACGGTTCTAACCGAGGCAGGCTATGTGGGTGAGGATGTCGAAAGCATCCTGACACGCCTGCTGCAGGCGGCCGACTACAACCTGGAGAAGGCCCAGCGGGGCATCGTTTTCATCGATGAGATAGACAAAATAGCACGTAAAAGTGATAACCCCTCCATCACACGGGATGTTTCCGGAGAGGGAGTGCAGCAGGGGCTGCTCAAGCTCCTGGAGGGTACGATGGTCAATGTCCCCCCCAAAGGCGGTCGAAAGCATCCGGACCAGAAATTTATCGAGGTCAATACGGAAAACATCCTTTTTATCGCAGGGGGCGCCTTTGACGGCATAGAGCGGATCATCACCAAAAGGCTCAACATGCAGGCCATAGGCTACAGCGCCTCAAAGAAGGAAGCCTCCCTGGACAAGGATAATGTGCTGAAGTATATCATCCCTAAAGACCTGAAAGAATTCGGCCTGATCCCGGAAATCATAGGGCGTCTCCCTGTTCTCACGCACATGGAACCCCTGGACCGCAAAACCCTGAGAGCCATCCTTACGGAACCCAAAAACGCGATCATCAAGCAATACGAGAAATTGTTTGGTATGGACGGGATTTCCTTCCAAATCACCGAACACGCGCTTGACTACATCGTGGACAAGGCCATCGAATACAGGCTGGGGGCCCGCGGATTACGTTCCCTCTGTGAGGCGGTCTTTACCGATGCGATGTTCGAACTGCCGAGCACCGACATCACCGAATTCAAGGTGACCAAGCCCTATGCCGAGCAAAAACTCTCCTTTGAGACCATGAATCAACTGAAAGCGGTTTCCTAAAGCTGCTGATACTGCTTCCTCAGGGCTTCATCAAGCAGATCCTTACAAACTTTCTGGATGATTTTTTCATCAGAGTACATCGTCTGCCCGAAACGGGGAACGACCTCCATGGGGACACCCACTCTTAGGGCCCAGTCCCTGGAGGGCCTGTTATTCATGTATTCCCCGTAGACCAGGGTCACCTGGCAATCCGGAAGTTCGGTTTCCCGGTGCAGGTGCACGGGGGAGACCGCATAGAGAGATTTTACGGGCAGCCCTTTGCGGGCCGCATTCCAGACAACGGTGCCACCGGCGCCAAAGGCAAGGTAGTGGCTGGGTTTGGTTTCTTTGGCCATGAGGTTTTGCACGGCCCTTTTCAGCCCGCCTTTATCAAAGGCCTCGCGTAAATTTTCCGCCGTGGGCAGGCCTGTTTCCAGGTCCGCCATCTGGGAAGTGTCGTAATAAACGATATCAAAATACTGCTGGAGATACCCGAGGTAGGAAGTGATCCACAACCCCTTTTTAGCACCCCACAAATCCGATAAGATTACAAGTCGTTCTGCCAAAGTTTGACCGGTTTAATGTAAGAAATGGAATCAATACCCTCCCAAGTTGGCCCTACCTATGAAACAAACCATAGATATCGGATCAGCGGGGGATTTCTATCGACCTACTTCAGGTTACCACCCGGCAAAAATACTTTGGCAGATTTGCCTCTTCTACCTAATTCAAAAAAATTCGACGAACTGCTAAAAACGCTTCCCGATGTTGATTCCAAAACGAGGATATACCCAGTTGTCAAACAAATCATCAAACAGATAACCCTCATCCGGGGTATCCCAGAGATCGGTATATCCGAATCCGACATATACCTCAGCTACCCAGTTGTTTCCCAACACCCATTTTCCCCCATAGGCCATCCCTAATCCAAAACCCCACTCCGTGTTCGCCCGGTATCCCGTGTCGGGCAGGGCCTGGGTATCTGCACCCAACATCAGGTTCCCCTCCAGAAAGAACCCCTTACCCCTGGGTTTTCCGAAATAAAAACGGGCAAAGGGATGGATCGAAAAGTTCCAGGGGTAGCTGTCGCCAAAAAACTTCATGCCTCCCTTTCTGAGCACAACATAGGTAGAGGCCCCCAGCCCCAGGCGTTCTCCCGCCAGGCGTTCATAGGTTATCTCCGCCGTGCCCTCAATGAGGTATAGCAGGTTTGCCCTCAATTCATTTTTGTCGCCGGTGGCCGCAGAACCGACCTGTGCCCTAAGAAAAGGCATAAGGAGTAACATTAGCAATAAGACGGATGATTTCATGACCTTTCGAAAATTTCAGGTCAATCTAAGAAGTCTGGCCGGGATCACTATCCGGAATATTGTGCCCCTCAAGAATCCGGACAAATTTGGTGACGGGTCGTTCCATCCTCACACACCCAAAAACGGGAAGTTGTCTTTTCTGGTTCAAACCTGCTCGGCTCCCACCTGCAAGGCAAGTAGCTCCTCAAGAAAGTCACGCCCGTTGGAAAGCCTGGGGACTTTGTGCTGGCCGCCAAGCTTGTCCTTGGATTTCAGCCAGTCGTAGAAAAGGTTATTGCGGGCCATGTGTATTTTGGGCGGGTTAAGGGTCATGTTCTTATAGCGCTTGGCCTCATAATCGGAATTAACGGATTTCAATGCCTCGTCCAGACAGGCCCCGAAGGCCTCCAGGTTCTCCGGAGGTTTTCTAAATTCGATAAGCCATTCATGGGCCCCTTTTTCCATGCTTGACATAAATACAGGCGCCACGGTGTATTCGGCAATGGCAGCCCCCGTTTTGGCACAGGAACGCTTTAACGCCTCTTCCGTATTCTCAATTATGAGTTCCTCCCCGAACACGTTTATGTGGTGTTTGGTGCGACCCGTGATACGGATCCGGTACGGATCGGTACTGGTGAAGCGCACTGTATCCCCAATCTGGTACCTCCAGAGGCCCGCATTTGTGGTGATGATGAGGGCGTAGTTTACGCCGGCTTCCACCTCCCAGAGCGGCAGCACTTTCTGCCCCGGGGTTCCAAAGGTCGCCATGGGGATGAATTCGTAGAATATGCCATAGTCGAGCATCAAGAGGAGGTCTTCGCTGTGGTTCTGGTCCTGAATGGCAAAGAAGCCTTCGGAGGCATTGTAGATCTCGTAATACTGGAAATCATCCCGGGGAAGGAGCCGGCTGTATTGTTCCCTGTAGGGGTTGAAATTCACGCCCCCGTGGAAGTATACCTCCAGCTGATCCCACACCTGAAACAGATTTTCATTACCAGTCTTCTCAAGGACCCGGTTCAGGAGTACCAGCATCCAGGAAGGTACACCGGCCAGGCTCGTAACATTCTCCCGGATGCTCTCCTGAATGATGGCCTCGAGCTTTTCCTCCCATTCGCTCATAAGGGATACCCGGTTGCTGGGGGTGCTACTTAGCTCAGCCCAGAAGGGCATATTGTCAATGAGGATGGCCGAGAGGTCCCCGAAAAAGGTTCCGTTGTCCTCATACAATTCCTTGCTGCCGCCCAGGCGAAGGCTTTTACCATTGAAAAGCTGTGCATTGGGATTGTTGTTGAGGTAGAGGCAGAGCAGGTCCTTGCCCGATTTGTAATGGCAGTCCTCCAGGGCCTCCGTGCTGACAGGAATAAATTTGCTCCTGGCATTGGTGGTGCCGCTGCTCTTGGCAAACCATTTGATTTCCGTGGGCCAGAACAGGTTTTGCTCCCCCCTGCGGGAACGTTCTATAAGGGGCTCGAATGTTTCGTAGGTAACAATGGGCACCCGCTTTGCAAAGGTTTCGTAGGAGGTGATATCCTCAAAGCCGTATTTGATCCCGATTTCCGTCTCATCGGCAAAATCCAGTAATTGCTGCAGGACCTCCTGTTGAACCTCTCCCGGATATTTGAGGAAAAGTTCAATCTGGTGATACCGCTTCTTAAGGAGCCAGGAAGCTATGGAATTAAACAGCGGGATAGGC
>SBFL01000156.1 GCA_006227965.1 Bacteroidota bacterium
AGGTGATGGAAAAGTGCCTTATACCTTTTGAATCTTTGTGATCCCCCGAAATGGAGGAAATAGAGGTCAGTGTAAGTGGTCAGGGTGACAATTCCACTCGTTCCTGGAGAGACCGGAATGCTTTTGTATTCTGGTCTCTTTTTTTATTGACCTGCCAAAACCTATCATCTTAATTCCCACGATCTATGGGCAGGCAGCCTCTTCATTGTGAAAAGAATCAAGCACAAGCTTCAGCAGTTGAACCAGTAACACGGAACCAAAGGAAAACAGCAGGGCAATCCCAAGGTGGTTGTCGTAGATCTGTTCCAGCTGCAGCACAGTGGCTACAGGAGGGATCCAATAGGCGGCGGCAGTAATACCGATGGAAATGACAATTGCACCCCAGACATAGGGGTTGCCGGTAATTTCATTCCTGAAGAAGGAAGTATGCCTTTCTGTAAGGTTAAACACATGGAAAAGCTGAGCCCCCACCAGGGTGTAAAAGGCAAGGTTATTGATTCGGCCCGGGGTAAGTTCCAGGCAGTATTTACCGTAAAGGACAGCCCCAAGGACGGAAATGCTTATGGCCAGGCCGTAAAGGAGGATACGGATCCAGTCTGCCCTGTTCAGAATGGGATCTTTCGGGTTCCCCGGGGGACGTTCCATGATATCGGCCGGGCCCCGGCCCAACCCCAGGGCGAGGGCCGGAAACACATCGGTAACCAGGTTGAGGAAAAGGATTTGCAGGGGGAGCAGCGGGGCGGGCAGGTTCCCCAGGGCAGCTACAGCGACGGCCAGGATCTCGGCCAGGTTACAGGAAAGCAGGTATAGTACGAATTGCCTGATATTGCGGAAAACCACGCGGCCCTGGCGGATGGCGAGCTCTATGGCTCCAAAAGAATCATCCTTCAGAATGACATCAGAAGCTTCCCTCGCAGCTTCTGTCCCCCGCACACCCATGGCGATACCGATATCTGCCTTTTTAAGGGCCGGGACGTCATTGATCCCATCCCCGATCATTCCTACAATATGCCCTTCCTCCTGGAAACGGGCTACCAGATCCAGCTTTTCCTCCGGCAGCACACGTGCAAAAACACGTGCCTGGTCAAAAGGTCTCAACTCAAGGGTGCCACCTCCTTCAAATACTGCGGAATCTCCCTTGGCCGAATCGACCAGGCCTACCTCCTCGGCAATCCTCTGGGCTGTTCTTGGGTGGTCACCCGTTACCATGACTACCCGGATTCCGGCCTTACGGTACACCTCAAATACAGGTCTTATGTCCTTTCGGACAGGATCCATAAAGCCAATCACCCCCAGAAAAACCAGGTCCTTGAGGGCGTCTTCTTCAACGGGTGGTTCCCTGCAGGTTTTAAAGGCAAAAGCAAGGGTTCGCAACCCTCTGGCGGCCAAACGGGATACTTCCGCTTCCCAGGCTTCCTTTTCTGTAAATGGGACTTTGCCCTCGGGCCCGAGAATGTGAGTGCAGTCTTCCGCCAGAACTTTAAAAGCCCCCTTGGCATGGACTACATACCCATCCTGGTCTCCGTGAATGGTGGCCATAAACTTCTTCTGGGCATCAAAAGGGAACTCCCATATTTCAGGGTAACGCAACCTCAGCTCCCGTACATCAAAGCCCGCATACACTGCAAAATCGATGAGGGCCGCTTCCAGGGAATCCCCCCTGTGGCCCTCCTGACCTTCCTTTACGTTATTGCAGAGCACACCAGTGTGCATCAGCAGATCGAATACCCTGTCCGCACCCGGTTCCGAAAGGAGGTCTTTTGTCGTGTTCGACGGTACAGTAAGTGACGTCATTCCCTGTCCGTAACGAATGCTCCGCACATAAAGGGCGTCCTCAGTAAGGGTGCCTGTTTTATCTGTCAGGATTATGTCCGTGGCGCCCAGCGTCTGGATCGCCTCCAGGTTCTTAACCACCACCTGCCTGCGCGATAGCCGGAACATCCCCCTGGCAAGCGCAATGGTGGCTACAATGGGTAGCCCCTCCGGAATTGCGGCTACGGCCAGGGCCAGGGAAGTCTCGAGCATCTGCACCCAGCTGGCACCCCTGAGCACTCCTGAAATCATGATCAGGGCAGCCAGGGCGGCGGTTAGCCAGATCAAATGTAATGTCAGGGCTTTCAGTTTCTTCTCAAGCGGCGTGTGTGGTGCCCCGGATGCAATGCCCAATTGCTGTATTTTACCCAGTTCCGTTTGGAGCCCGGTGCCCGTTACAACAGCTATGCCACTGCCGGTCATGACCGTGGTCCCCTTGTATAGCATATTGGTGCGCTGTACCAGGGGAGTATCAGCCGGGAGTATTCCTTCCCGTTTCCATGTGGGAAGACTCTCCCCGGTAAGGGCAGATTCCTTTATGCTGAGTTGTTCGGCCTCGAGCAGCCGGAGGTCCGCCGGGACCACGTCCCCCGAGCTGAGCAGGACGAGATCCCCCGGAACCAGCTCTGCAATTCGCACAGACCTTGTTTTTCCGGAGCGGATCAGCCGAATACGTGACTGACCGAGTTTGCGCAACGCCTCCAGGGTCCTGTAAGCCCGGGCCTCCATAAAAAACCCGATAGCCACGGATATGACTATAACGACCAGGATGGCCGTCCCCTGCCAGGAATCTTCAAAGAAATAGGCCAGACATGAAGCGCCAATAAGAATAAGGATCACAGGATCCATAATTTGGTTCAACAGAATCCTGAAAGGTGCAGGAGGCTTTTCCTTAGGAATCTCATTAGGCCCAATCTCCCTGATCCGTAATGCGGCCTGGGCTTCGGACAACCCGCTGCTGTAATTCGTTTCGAGGCGCGCGGCAAGGTGCTCCGGGGCAAGGCTATGGGGTTCTGTATCGGGATGGCCGGTAAGGGGATTCATCGGGTACGGCATTTGGTCCTGCCAAAAGAACAGACCCCGCTCTGGGAGCGGGATCTTACGTTCTGGCTAAGGTCATTTCTTTCAGTACCTGTAAAGGGCAGCCACAGGCATAGCCTTTCCTGGCATGTCTGAAGGATCCCTTTCATAGACCTCTCCACCATGGCGCAGGGTTAACCGAACTGCTTGGTTTACAAGGGATTCAGCTTCTGAAGAGGGTTTGTCGACAGTATGTACCTCGAGGTTTTGATCGTCAAAGGATCCCCATAGTTCTGCCCCCCGGGCTATAAAGAGCGTGTCGATGCGGCCCGCCACCCCTGCGCTCAGAATTTCATCCAATTGGGCAGTGGCCCTGCCGGTTCCATGAAGCTGTGAAAAATTGGCCCATTTCTCTTTGCGAACGGCTTCGAGCAACGGTTGCAGAATTTCCATGGCGCTCTCGTGCAACCCTGTAAGAGAGGCCTCTGAGAGGTTAGTGATAAGCGTTTCTTCCAGGACGTTTCCAAAGGAACTTACCTCCCTGAACATTGCAGCAAGGTACTCCTGTGAGGCTATAAGAAGTGGAAGTTTGGAATCCATCAAAGGCTCTAGGCCCTGGTCCACGCTCCGGAAATAACGGAGAATCTCATCCTTCCGGTCCCAATCGGATTCTGCGTGCCCGTGGTACCCTGATTTGCCACTACCGGGAGACTGACTCCTTCTCTGCAGGCCTTTTTGTTCGAAGTCATACCCCACGCGGTCCTCCAGTCGTTCAGGGATATGGCCCACGAGCGGTATTTCATCCAGGCCAAAACGCGAACCGCGGAACAAGCGTATGTTCTCCAACTCCAGGGAAAGCAGATAAAATGGGCTGGAACCCTTGAGTTCCTGTACCAGCGGCACCAGATAAAAACCCGAACCAATATAGTGGGTCGGTGCAAATGAAAGGGGAAGGCGTAAGGTTTTAAACCAGTCCCCTGAGGCGAAAATTGCCAGTCCTTCAGACTGTTTTCGCCAAAAGGCGCCGTCCTGCACCAATTCCTCAATTGGCCGCAGGCGGTCATCTAATTCAGCTGTGTCAAGGGAATGGGATTCCAGTTCCTTCCGGATTTTGCGCAATTCTGAGTCCAGGAATTTGGCATCCTGTTTTTGAAGTACTTCTTCTCCGTGAACATGGGTGGGCATAAAAACAGACAGGCTATAGGGATCATCGGATTCAAGGAGCTTTTTACGATCCTTTTCCTGGATGAAGTCCCGGGTGGATAATTGTTCGGGCGAAATAATCATGATCCAATTCATTTAAGGTTCATATACAGTGTGATAAAGGAAATGTAACCCACAGGACGGACTTTTAAAATGATCTGAATCAGTATTAACGATTTCAGGTACTGTTCTTTTTCAATTCTAAAGGCCTCGTATTTCGTTATCTGTTGCGTCTGTTCAGTGTCAAGCATTTGGATGTGCCCCCCTACGGTTCCCCGCCACTGAAGTCCGCATGTAATTTTAGTTTGCTCAGAGGTCCGGTTGCTAAGCTGGTTTACGCGATTCCGGTCTTGGATCAGAAAAATTGGGCTTATAGGTGTTAGAAGGGGACCCCACCCCCACCCTGATTTAATTTAAACCGTTACTATGAAAACACCTGGCATGAACCGAAAGGTGATCGTATAAACCATAACAGCGCATAGAACAACTTGTAAATGATGCAAATCATTGCTCCACAGGTGGGTTTGAAATAATTTTACAACT
>SBFL01000103.1 GCA_006227965.1 Bacteroidota bacterium
GGGAGGAATTTGTCTATGCTTTCATTGAGGAATTGCTTTCTGAAGAGGGCCTCAATTACGGGTTTTACCCCAAGGGACTTTTGCCCTTCCACAAATACGGAGCCCATCTGGCTACCCCCCTGGAGGAGCATCTGAGGGAAGGAGCGGCGTATGCCCGGAGCGCTGACCAGACAAGCCTCCACTTTACAATTTCTGCTCAGCACCGGTCCATGTTTGAAGCGGAATACAAACGGGTCGCAAACCGCATATCCGAGCAGACTGGTTGTGCCTTTGAAGTTACCTACTCATATCAGAAGGAAGCGACGGACACCCTGGCAGTAACGCCGGATAACCAACCGTTTCGGGACCTTGAGGGGCGTATGCTCTTCAGGCCCGGCGGTCACGGCGCCCTTTTAGAAAACCTCAATGAGCAGGAGGCCGATTTGTTGTTTATCAAGAACATCGACAATGTGGTGCCCGAGGGTTCCCTGGAAGAAATCACCACCTGGAAGGAAGTGCTGGGAGGGTGTCTTCTCAAGGCACAGGAACAGGCCTTCAGGTTCAGCCGGATACTGGAGGAAGGGACTCTGGATCCGGACATGCTGAAACGGGTCAGGGAATTTCTGGAGGACAGCCTGAATGTCAGGATGCCTGAGGCCTACAACGGGTACACCCCGGAAGAAAAACACGCTGTCCTGAAGGATAAGCTGGTTCGCCCCATCCGCGTCTGTGGCATGGTTCGGAATGAGGGAGAACCGGGGGGTGGGCCATTCTGGGTCTGGGATGCCAATGGGAACCAGTCCCTACAAATCGTGGAATCTGCCCAGGTAGACATGGATAACGAGGAACAGAAGGAAATTTTTGAACAGGCCACTCATTTCAATCCGGTTGATCTGGTATGCGGGGTGAGGGATGCCAATGGAAAGAAATTCAACCTCATGAATTTCAGAGATCCCAAACAGGGGTTTATAACCGACAAAACCTTCGAGGGAAGGCCGCTGAAGGCCCTGGAACTCCCCGGGTTGTGGAATGGGGGTATGGCTTACTGGAATACGGTTTTCGTAGAGGTCCCCATCACCACCTTCAACCCCGTTAAAACGGTAAATGATCTTTTGAAAACAGCCCATCAGACGGCCGTTGGCTGATTATTTCGAAGGCCTGTTTTTCTCATAGCTTTCCAGTACGTATCTTTGCCCCATCTCACAAGGGGTGCTCTGGCCACCGGTAGTTGTTGACCGTTTTGTGCCGGGCTGAGATTATACCCAATGAACCTGGGCAGGTAATGCTGCCAAGGGAGGACTGAGAGGACCTGCAGTCCGAAGTCCCTGACCGACAGGCATCTTTCCAGCGAGGGTGAAGTTCACCAGGTCATCAAGTGTAACATGAATAATGGCCCCTTTTATTCGTAACCTTTTTTACGAATGAAAAAAGTTGTGCTGTTCGGGCTTATCCTGGGATTCCCCTTACTTGGGGCTGCTCAGGATAAGCAGAAGGACACGGTTGACACCGATGAAATCATACTGGATGAAGTCCTGGTATCTGCCGTTCGGGTTACACGGGAAGCCCCGGTAAGTTTTTCCAACCTGGAAAAAGCGCGGATCGAAAAGCGCAATCTCGGACAGGACATTCCCATCCTGATGAATTACCTCCCTTCCGTGGTAACCACCTCAGATGCAGGCGCTGGGATTGGCTACACGGGTATTCGGGTCCGCGGGAGCGATGCCACGCGAGTAAATGTGACCATCAATGGGATCCCCTATAACGACGCCGAATCCCAGGGGACCTTTTGGGTGAATATGCCTGATTTTGCCTCATCCACGGAGAGCCTTCAGTTACAGAGGGGGGTAGGCACCTCCACAAATGGGGCAGCGGCTTTTGGAGCAAGCCTGAATATTCTGACCGATGCCTTTTCCCAGGAAGCCTATGCCGAACTATCAGGTTCTGCAGGGAGTTTCAACACCCACAAGGCAACAGCGAAATTCAGTACGGGGTTGCTGTCCGACCATTTTGAACTCTCCGGCCGGTTGTCCCGTATTGCCTCCGACGGCTATATAGACCGGGCTTCCTCGGACCTTGATTCATATTTCCTGCAGGGCACCTTTGTGAATGAAAATACGCTCATCAAAGGATTGCTGTTCGGGGGGCACGAAATCACGTACCAGTCCTGGTATGGGTTCGACCCGGACCTGCTGGCAGCTATTGGGGTCGATAACAATATAGAAACAAACCGTCGTTATAATGTGGCCGGAATCCAATTCGATGACATCGGGAATTTTGAAGGGTTCTACGAGAATCAGGTGGACAACTACAAACAGGACCATTTCCAGTTGCACTGGAACGAGCAGTGGGCCGCTTCGCTTCAGACCAATGTGGCCTTTCACTACACCCGCGGCAGGGGTTTCTTTGAGGAGTACGTAGATGAGTGGTACTACACCAACATCCTGTTTGCCCCGGACGCCCAGCTCAGCTTCCTCGGCCTGGAAAACCCGATTATCAATGGGGAAGAGGTTACTTCCATGGACTACATCAGGAGGCGTTGGCTGGACAATGATTTCTACGGTACTGTTTTCTCCGGGGATTACAGAAAAGGCTCCTGGCATTTCACGATAGGCGGGGGGTTTAATACCTACCGGGGGGACCATTTTGGGGAGGTCATCTGGGCTCGATACCCGGGGGAGCTGGAGCGCGGTGACCGCTATTACGAAGACGATTCCCAAAAGGATGACCTCAATGTATTTGCCAAGGCCAATTACCTGCTCAATGAAAAATGGCGCTTTTTTGTGGATTTGCAGTATAGGGGAGTGCGCTACCAGGCTAATGGGCAGCAGACAGGCCTGGTGGATGACAGGTTCCGTTTTTTCAACCCGAAACTGGGACTTACCTTCCGCCTGGAACCTTTTCAGAGCCTTTATTTTTCATATGCCGTGGCCAACAGGGAACCCAACCGGAACGATTATGAAAACGGAAACCCGAAGCCGGAAAGGCTGCATGATCTCGAACTCGGCTGGAGGTATCAGAAAAAAGGCACAAGTCTGAATGCCAACCTGTACTACATGAGATACCGGGATCAGCTGGTGCTTACCGGTGAACTGAACGACGTGGGAGCCCCGGTCCGGGCCAATGTGGGGGATAGCTACCGGTTTGGTTTGGAGATCGATGCAGATTTCCTCCTCGGAGACAAACTTCGCTGGCAGCCGAACCTGTCGCTGAGCACCAATAGAAATGTAGATTATTTCTTTAGAAGAGACGGGGAATTACAGAACCTGGGCAATACGCCAATAGCCTATTCACCAGGGGTTGTGGCGGGTAGCAGGCTTGTCTTTCGCCCCCTGGAGAATCTTGAACTCGGGTTGCTCTACAAGTATGTGGGGGAACAGTACATGAGCAATATAAAGGCCGGGAAGTCCCGACTGGACGCCTACAGCCAGACGGATTTTAACCTTCAGTATCACATTCCCTCGGAAGGATGGTTCCCGGATACGACCTTTTCGTTGCTGATCAACAACGTATTTGACGCCAAATTCAGTTCAAACGGGTATTTCTACACCTTTGATGATGATTTCAGCAACCCTGGGGCAATTACCACGGTGGAAGGGGTGGGTTACTATCCACAGGCGGGGATCCATTTTCTGGCTGGGGTCAGGCTGCGGTTCTGAGGCCCCGGCACAGTATCAGTTGGTGATCACCACGGAGCTGCCGGTCAGGCTGGCCCTGTATTCCAGCATATCGTAATACCGGTTGTCATCTGATGGCCTGTTCAGTTGCTGTCCGGTAAAAAGGCTGTATTCGAAATCCTCACAGGAACATCTGGCGTTTTGTCCCTCGACAGACATGGTGGAGCAGGAATTGGGCGCATGATTGGGACAACTTGCCTCAAAGGCCCGGAAGATGTCGAAACCTGTATTCATTACGAACACCCCTCGGATACCCACTCCAGAATTTCCGATGTAGACCGGATTTCCGATGGTAAGTAAGGGGCTGTACAGGGGGAGGTTCAGATTGATTTCATAACGGAATCCGATCTCCTGAAGATAGGGGTTCCGGCGACCTGTATCGTTGTCACAACATACCAGGGTAAAAACTAGGATTACTGTTAAAAGAAGGGAGTTACGGGCCATGGTTTTGGGATTCTGTTACGCAAAAATCCGTAAAAATTGCCTATATTTGTTCAAATCCTCTAAATAACTTGCAGCTGCTGTGAGTTACAGGGGATTTTCTGTTTATTCAATACTACGACTATGAGTAAGGTATCCTATTACACTGAAGAAGGGCTCCGGAAGTTGAAGGATGAACTGAACCACCTGCGGGATGTTGAGCGGCCAAAGGCCTCCCAGGCGATAGCTGAGGCACGCGATAAGGGAGACCTTTCGGAAAATGCTGAGTACGATGCGGCCAAGGAGGCCCAGGGGCTGCTGGAGATGAAAATAGCCAAGCTGGAGGAGCTGTTCGCCAATGCAAGGCTCATTGATGAGTCCCAGCTGGACACTTCAAAAGTACTGGTGCTTTCCACCGTTAAACTGCGCAATCAACAGAACGGCATGGAGCTGACCTATACCCTGGTGGCCGAGAGCGAGGCGGACCTGAAGGCGCGGAAAATCTCTGTAACTTCTCCTATAGGCAGGGGCCTGCTGGGTAAAAAGGTGGGGGAAACCGCAGTAATTCAGGTCCCCAATGGCACGCTGAAATTTGACATACTGGAAATCACCCGCTGAATCGCGTGAGGTGTGCCAGGTGATTTACTATCTTTCCGAAATCCATTAGAAACCCACTATGCCGACCATTTTTACGCGGATCATTGAGGGAGAAATCCCCTGCTACAAGATTGCTGAGGATGATGACAATTTTGCCTTTCTTGACATCAATCCCAACAGTGAAGGGCACACCCTTTGCGTGCCCAAGAAAGAAGTGGACAAGATCACCGAGCTTAGCCAGGCAGATTACGAAAGCCTTATGCGGTTCAGCCGCAAGGTAGCGCTGGCCGTGGAAGAGAGCGTGGACTGTTTACGTGTGGGCCTTACGGTCATCGGGCTGGAAGTGCCCCATGTACATGTCCATATAATTCCTTTGAATGAGATGGCAGACGCCACTTTCCAGCGGAAGGCGGCCCTGAGCCCGGAGCAGTTTGAAGCCGTTGCTGCCACAATACGGTCTAAAATTCAATAGCTCCCTGCAGGTAAAGGTAGATGAGGGATCCGGCCAGGACTACTCCCAGGAGCAGCAGGATATAAAATAAAGGCCGGAGGCGGACCGCCGTTTTTTCGGGTTGTACCGCCTTTTCGTAGTATTCCACGCTGCGTTCAATATCCTCCGTCCAGGAGACCGGATAGAGCAAACTCTGACAGGTATTGCATTTCAATTCCTGCTTCAGCTGCCCAGTTGTCCTGTGGTAAAAGGGCCCGTGCAGGTGTTTCTGGTAGAACGTCAGGCTGAGGTCCTGATTGAAGCACTCCGGACAATTATTGGTGAGCGGAGCCTGCTTGATTATCTTGAATTCGGTTTTGGCCATCTTATTTCTGGATTCGCAAAGAGAGTTGCATTACGGTACCTTCTTTCCCCGAGGAAAGGACTTTTATCTTCCCGCCGTGATATTCTTCCACAATTCTTTTGACCAGGGATAGCCCCAGTCCCCATCCTCTTTTTTTGGTTGTGAACCCTGGGTTGAAAATTTCCTGGAATAGTTTGCGGGGGATGCCGTGGCCTGTATCTGAGATCAGGATGTTGACATAGGTGTTCCCGGGAAGTATGTCCACGGAGATTTCTCCCTTTCCCTTCATGGCATCGATCCCGTTTTTAACAAGGTTTTCAATGGTCCAATGGTAAAGGGATTTATTCAGCAGCACAGGCAGGGATTCCACTTTTGAGTGGAAGTGGAAATGCACCAGTTTTGAACTCCTGGCCTGAAGATATTCGAAGGCACTCCTGGTCTCGTCCACAATATCATGCGGTTCCAGCCGCGGCATGGAACCGATTTGCGAGAAGCGTTCCGTAATGGTTTGAAGGCGGCCGATGTCCTTTTCGATCTCGGTGGTGATCTTCGGGTTCAGTGCTTCTTCCTTCAGCAGTTCGTTCCAGCCCAGAAGGGAGGTCAGTGGTGTCCCGATCTGATGGGCAGTTTCCTTTGCCATACCCGCCCAAAGCTTGTTTTGTTCGGAAACCTTGTTGGTCCTGAAGAAAAAGAAAATGACCGCTCCAAAGAGGAAGATGATCAGCAACAGGGCTATGGGATAGTATTTGAGCTTATTGAGAACCTCTGAATTCCCGTAGTATAAGGTGGCCAGGTGCTCCCCCTGATAATCGATGAGGATGGGTATGTTTTCCGATTCAAAATCGGCAATTTTCCTCCGGACCCCGGTACTGTCCTCCAGTGCGAAGGCCGGCATGTTATTCACCTTGACGGACCCATCTGCATTGACCAGGATCATGGGGGTGGTGGTATTGAGCTGCAGGACTTTCAGGTGAAGTGTTCCCAGTTCTTCATTTTCCGGGGACCGGAGCAATTCAGATTGGGCAGTGGCCCAAATCTCCATTTTCTGCCGTTCCTCCTCTTTGAACTTTTTAAAAAAACTGTTTGTATTCCAAAGGATCAGGCTAACCACCACGAAGGAAGAGATCAGTAAAAAGGCATTGGAAAACTTTCTCGGAGGATTAAGACGCATACCCCTGGCTTCTGTCACTAAAGATAACTGAATTTGAACCGATTTGTTGTGGAAAGTACTTTTTTCCCCCTCGGCTTTAGGGTAGTTTTCAATACCTTTGCGGGTATGGATGATGAACTGCTCACCCTACTCCCGGAAGATCTGGAAACCCGGGTTTTGCACGCCTACCTGTTGAGTGCGGTTGGGCCCAGGCCAATTGCTTTTGCGAGCACCGTTGATGCCCTGGGCACCCCTAACCTGGCCCCTTTCAGCTTTTTTAATGTTTTCAGTGCAAACCCTCCTGTTTTGATTTTTTCTCCTGCCAGAAGGGTGCGCGACAATACGACCAAACACACACTGGAAAATGTCCTGGATACCGGGGAAGTGGTCATCAATGTAGTCACCTACCCCATGGTGCAGCAGATGTCCCTGGCCAGCACGGAATACGACCGTGGCGTAAACGAGTTTGAGAAGGCCGGATTTACCATGGTCCCTTCTGAAATGGTCAAACCCTGGCGGGTAGGGGAATCCCCGGTACAGTTCGAATGCCGGGTAACCAAAGTAGAAGCACTGGGAGAGGAAGGAGGGGCAGGAAACCTTGTGTTTTCCGAAGTGGTCCGGATCCATGTCAAAAAAGAGGTCCTCGATGGAGAGGGCAGGCTGGACCCCCTGAAACTCGATCTGGTGGCTCGTATGGGTGGCAATTGGTACAGCCGCGCGGCCGACGGGCTTTTTGAAGTCCCCAAGCCCCGGTCCGGCAAAGGGGTTGGGGTGGACGCTATCCCGGAATCTATTCGTAACAGCCCTGTACTCACCGGTAATGACCTGGGGAGGCTGGGAAACTTTGAAAGGATCCCTTCGGAAGGAGAGGTTAGCGCTTTTGTGGAGGAGACCGTGGAGGCCCGCACTGTGCTCAGTTCAGAGGATCCGCAGTTGGTACATAAAAAGGCACAGGCCTATTTAAGGGCAGATGATGTGGCTTCAGCCTGGAAACTGTTGCTGGCGGGCATTGGCTGAGCTATCCGGGTGAAGCGGATGCAGGCCGGCCAAAAATAGAATTATAAACAAGAAAAATTAGAAAGTAGCGAGAAGTTATGGAAGTACAAGGCACTATCAAATTGATTGACGAGACCAAAACCTATGGTAACAACGGATTCCGGAAGCGGGAAGTGGTTCTTACAACAGACGAACAATACCCACAACACCTGTTGATCGAATTCGTTCAGGAAAAGACGGATTTGCTGAATAACTTTCAGGCAGGACAGCAAGTCCGCATCAGCATTAACCTCAGGGGACGGGAATGGGTAAACCCTCAGGGGGAGACAAAATATTTCAATTCCATTCAGGGATGGCGGATAGAAGTCCTGCAGGCCTCACAGGAAGAAGGAGATATGCCGCCCGTACCTCCGATGGAGGCCTTTGAACCCGCGGAAGACCTCAAGGAAGAAGACTATGACGATCTCCCTTTCTGAGCAGAGGCTTACTGAAATTTAGTTGCCACAAGGTGGCATACGGCCCCGGCCGAAACTGCCAAAGATGTCTTTGACACGCACCATTGAGCTGATATTCAGGCGATTTCTGCCATCGCCCTTTGTAATAGCCTTGCTGCTAACGCTGTTGACCATGGTGCTTGCCCTGCTTTTCGGGCAGTTTCCGCAAAGCGGCTCGGCATGGGAGGGCGTACTTACCTCCTGGGAACACGGTCTCTGGAACCGGGGGCTGCTTGTCTTTGCCTACCAAATGATGCTGATTTTGGTGCTCGGCCACGTGCTTGTGCTCAGCAAGCCCATGGAGCGCCTTATCCTTCGACTGACCGCTCTGGCCAAAAATGGTGCCTCGGCCGCTTTCCTGGTTGTCTTTTCCACTACCCTCGTATCCTTTTTCAACTGGGGGCTTGGCCTTATTTTCGGGGCCCTGCTCGCCAGGAAGGTCGGGGAGTATGCCCAGCACCGTAAGATGCCGCTCAATTACCCGCTGCTGGGAGCCTGTGGCTATGCGGGCCTTATGGTTTGGCACGGCGGGATCAGTGGTTCGGCTCCCATAAAGGTTTCTGAACCAGGCCACCTGTCAAGCCTGCTGGAAGGTGTCCTTCCTGCATCAGCCCTGGCCAGATTCCCGGAGATGATTCCAAGCTCCGCCACCATTTTCAGTTCCTGGAACCTGACCCTGTTCTTCCTTGTGACCGCCGCAATCAGCGGGCTGGCGTACTATCTGGGTAGAACCACCGCCCCCACGCATATTTCCCTTCCGGATTACCGGTTTTCACAGGAAGATGCAACCCAGGCAAGAGGGGCGGAAAAGCTGGACCGGTCCTCCTGGCTGGCCGTGCTCCTGGCCGGCCTCATATTCCTGGCATTCCTGGTTCAGTATCTTCCCCAGCTCAGATCGCTGAACCTCACCCCGGACATGTTGAATTTTTTCATGCTCGGTCTGGCGATCCTCCTGCACGGGAATATTAAACGGTTTCTGCAGGCTGTGGAGGAAGCCATTGGAGATACTTCTGGGATCCTGATTCAGTTTCCGCTGTACTTCGGAATAATGGGGATGATGACCGAAAGCGGTCTGATCCACCGGATCTCTGATTTTTTCATTGCCGTTAGTACGACAAGCACTTTTCCGATCTATACTTTCTTTAGCGCGGGGCTTGTAAATATTTTTGTGCCAAGCGGGGGAGGGCAGTGGGCTGTTCAGGGACCTGTGATTATGGAGGCTGCACAAACCCTGCAGGTTCCCCTCCCCAAAGCCGTGATGGCCCTTGCTTACGGAGACCAGCTGACCAACATGTTACAGCCTTTCTGGGCCCTGCCCCTGCTGGGGATCACCCGCCTGAAGGCAAGGGAAATCCTGCCTTATACCCTGATGTTCATGGTGCTGGGTGGCCTTATTTTCCTCGGGGGGTTGTGGTTTTTGTAGCGAAGTTGTATTTTTTCAAAAACCCCAGATGAAAGAACATAGGATCCCGGTTCCCATCTTGAGTAAATCACTTGTATTTCCACCGGCCACCCAGGCGACTTCGGAAGGTTTGGTAGCCATTGGCGGGGACCTGGGAACGGACCGCCTCATGCTCGCCTACCGGTCCGGGATATTCCCCTGGTTCAACGATGATTCCCTAATCTTATGGTGGAGTCCGGACCCCAGGATGGTTCTGTTCCCCGGCAGGTTGAAAATCTCCAGAAGCATGAAGCAGCTCTTGGGAAAGGGCCGGTTTAAAGTGACCCGTAACCGGGATTTCTCAGAGGTCATTTCACAATGCGCACACATAGGGAGGAAAGGACAGTCGGGAACATGGATCACCGAACATATGATACAGGCCTACGAGGAATTGCATAAACTTGGCTATGCCGTTTCCTATGAGGTCTGGGAAAGAGGAAAACTTGTTGGCGGGTTGTACGGAATTGATCTCGGGCATGTGTTTTGCGGGGAAAGCATGTTCAGCCTGGCCGCCAATGCCTCAAAAGTGGCTTTTATACATATGGCCATGGAAAAGGAGGAAAAAGGATACCGGTGTATCGATTGCCAGGTGTACTCGGACCATCTGGCCAGCCTGGGGGCCGGGGAAATCCCAAGGGAGGAATTCCTGGAGCTACTGCAGGCTGAAAACCAGTGTGGTAAGCAGAAAAAGGAAGGGCCTGTTGCCCTTCCATAGTTCTACAATCCGGTATTCTCCTCCTACCTGTATCTTTATAAGGTCATTTGCCAGGTACCCAAGCCATCCGCTGGTCCTCAGGGAATAAACATGCGTTAATCCATTTCCGGCCGATCCAGTATAATTCTCAGGGTTTTCATCCTGCATCCTGCCAATACCAATATGAAAGGCAGGCAACGCCTAATAGAGGACATGGTCGTGGTTAGGCGGCAGGGATTTCTTCATCATGATGAAATTGCCTCCCGAATCGTAGGTGATTTCATAATCCCGGTAGCCCTCAGCTGTTTTCGCGTGTACGATCAGCTCATAACGGATTTCCGGTAACAAAAGGTTTTGAAATGCATTTCGAAAGGTTTCAGCATCGGACTCAAAGGAAGCTCTTCGATATTGCTGCTGAATTTTCCGCACCTTGTGCTTCGGGAAGGATCGGGATAGGTGATGGCCAATCGTCTCCCAGCTTTCCTGGGGAATATCCACGGGCTTAATGCGTATTTCAATGTCCTCCAGTTCGTCGGAATCGCGGAACTCAACGCTATAGTGCAACCGGGCTTTCTTAAACTTGAGTTCGTAACTCACGCTGCCCGTATCGATTTCCTTGTAATAACGAAGCCTGCGCGCTCCTTCCAGATGTGGTTTTGCCTTTTCCAGGGAAACGGCCGGGAACTGGGATTTCTGTATCCGGAATTCCCGTTCCGACTTGACCTGGGCTGAAGCTGTGAACCCCAAAAGCAGGAGCAGAAGGAAAAATTGATTAAACTTCACCGTATCGAAAGCATGTTATTTCGTGGTCGTTGACCATTCCTGTCGCCTGCATGTGGGCATAGACCACTGTACTGCCAACAAATTTAAAGCCTCTTTTCTTTAAATCATTGCTGATAAGGTCTGAAAGCGGGCTCGTGGCTGGAGTCAGCCTGTAATCCCCAATTTCATTCACGATTCGCTTCCCGTCCGTGAATGCCCAGAAATAGTCACTGAAGCTACCGTATTCCCGCCGTATTTTAATGAAAGCCTGGGCGTTCGTTATGCTGGAAAGGATTTTTAGCCGATTGCGGATGATGCCCGGATTTTCTAGCAGGGAGGCTACTTTGTCTGGCCCGTATCCGGCTATTTTATGATAGTCAAAGCCGTCAAAGGCCTTCCTGAAATTTTCCCTTTTCCGAAGGATCGTGATCCAGCTAAGGCCCGCCTGGAAGGTTTCCAGCAGCAAAAACTCAAAAAGGGTAGCATCGTCCCGTACAGCAACCCCCCATTCCAGGTCGTGGTA
This sequence comes from Bacteroidota bacterium, assembly GCA_006227965.1. Lineage (GTDB taxonomy): Bacteria > Bacteroidota > Bacteroidia > Flavobacteriales > Flavobacteriaceae > Robiginitalea. Next base: position 11,525 of record SBFL01000103.1, read on the forward strand.
GGATTCATACAAAGGGTCCCCAATGCACCAGCCACAGCGCTTTTTTCCCATGCCTATGCCGTTATGAACGGCAGTGAAACGATCATCTGGAAGGCAGCAATTCGTTGCTTTCTGCAATTTCCGGCCAGGAAGCCGTCAGGTAACGATGGCTTTTAAAGAACCTGTTTCCGTCCTTCCTTTTTAAGACTAGCTGTGTTCCTTTACGGGTTTCACGAACCTGATCGACCACGACAGTGGTATTGTCGAGTTGGTCAATATCCACAATCCCACCCTGCTTCATAATGAAATTATTCCTGGGTACATCCAGATATTCAAAGGAACCGCTTTCGGGTAATTTAAGGACTAATTCCTCCCCTTCCTGAGGGGGTGTGGTTTGGGAATAGGCGCTAACCGTCCCGAGCGCCAAAATGCATACGACAAAAAGGAATCGATTTTTCATAGTGAAATTATTGATTAGGTAAAATAGACACCGTTCTATTCAAAGATAGTCAAAAAAGAGATTGGTTGGGACCGGTTATACCTGTTAATTAATAGTTAAACTATTATAATATGATAGTAATACTATTATATTTGCGTGCCATTATTTGACAAAATGAAAGATCTCATAAGAAATGTAAAG
>SBFL01000102.1 GCA_006227965.1 Bacteroidota bacterium
TCTTCATCTGTAAGTTGTCCTCCATCAAACTTATGGTCGTTCATCCACCTTTGGTGGTGGGGCACACCTACATAGTCGAAGATTGACGTTCGGGAAGGTTTCCCGAACCCGGCATCCTCTGAACCCGGTTCACCCACTTCCTGCCCGAAATAAATCATTGTCGGAGAGGTGCTCAGGGTGGCTGAAACCACCATGGCAGGCTTGCCCTTTTCGGCATCCCCGGCGAATTCGGGACTGGCGATTCGCTGTTCATCGTGGTTCTCAAGGAAATGGAGCATATGGTGCTCTATGTCCATCAGGCCCTTCTGAACCACCGGGATATGGTCTGTCCAGCCATACCCCTTCATAATGTGTTTAAGGCTGTCATAGAGTTCCACCTTATCATAGAGATAGTCCATCTTTCCCTTGTGGATGTAAGCCCGGTAGAGGTCAGGGTTGTAAACCTCCGCGAGCAAAAATGCCTCCGGATTCTTCATTTTGATATGGGAATTCAGGTAACTCCAGAATTCCACAGGCACCATCTCTGCCATATCATACCGGAATCCATCTACTCCAAATTCCAGCCAGTACAGGACAATGTCCCTGAATTTTTTCCAGGTCCCGGGTACGCTGCGGCCCTTCCAGAATTCATAGTGAACCCTGTAATCTTTTTCGCCGTATTCATCCGGAAGCGCATCAAAATCATGGCCTCCGTCAGGTCGGACGCCGTAATTGAGCTTGACGGTTTCATACCAGTCATTCATGTCCGGCTGGGCGAGTCGGGATCCGTTCCCGGTCCATCTGGCCGGATTTTCGTCAAAGAAGTGGTCCGCAAGCGGATGAGGTATTCCGCCAAGGGGCTGATACCCATCCCTCCATTGGGGGACTTTAAAGGCCTCCCCCGGGAGGTAATAAAAATCGTTTTGTCTTGCATAGACCACGCCGGTATCATCTTCTGCCCCAAAAGGAGAACTACCCGCCGGGGTGGACGTCCCTTCGTAGTTCCTGGCCACGTGGTTCGGAACGATGTCGATCAGCACTTTCAGCCCGGCTTCATGAGATCTCTTAACCAAGGCCCGGAATTCCTCCAGCCGGTTTTCCGGGTTCAGCGCCAGGTCCGGATTCACGTTGTAGTAGTCCTTTACGGCATAGGGAGAACCGGCCCGTCCCTTTACCACATCGGGGTCATCCTGGGTAATGCCACAGGAAGTGTAGTCTGTTACAAGGGCGTGATGCGGAACCCCTGTGTACCAGATATGGGTAACTCCCAGATCCTTTATTTCGCTGAGGGCTTTGGCTGAAAAGTCTGCGAATTTACCCACCCCATTCTCCTTTAGGGTGCCCCAGGGTTTATTGGTGGCATTCGTATTTCCAAATAATCGGGTAAATACCTGGTAAACGACTTTCTTCCGGGATGTCTTCATCTGAGGTTCCTTCACTTTTTCCACTGGTTTTTCTTTTTCCGGGCCGCAGGCAAAAAGGAAAAAGGCTGCCAGCGTATAGCTATGGATCGGTTTCATGTTGCTTCCTTACATAGTTGTAAATATAAACGCCCCTGGGCCTTTGAGTGTTAAACGTTCTGTCCAGCTTATGGTATCATCCGTAATGACATTCCTGAGCGTGACCCCATCGAGGCCCAGCTCTTCAAAGCGGTCCAGGGGAAGGCTGACCGGATCCTGGTTCTTGTTGAGAATCACCACGACAGTCTGTCCTCCATGGGACCTTGCCAACAGATAGACCCTGTCTTCGGGGGCAAAATGGACCAGGTTCCCTTCCAGAATGGCCGGGCTCTGCTTCCTGAAAATGAGGATGCGCCTGAGGTATTCCTGCATCTGCGCCTCCGCCTCGTTGAGTCCTTTTCCCGTAAACCCATTTTTGGTATCCCCTGCCCAGCCTCCCGGAAAATCCGTACGGATGAGCCCGTGATCCCCGGGTTTTTCCGAGTTCTGCATCAGCAATTCCGTTCCGTAATAAATCTGGGGGATTCGGGGAGTGGTGAGAATAAAAGCCAGCGCCATCTCCATAAGGCTTACTGATTCTCCCAGTTGGGTAAAGAGGCGGTCCATGTCATGGTTATCCCCGAAAAACAACAAATCAGCAGGGCGCGGATAGTTAAAGTCATTGGCAAGGCCCTCGTAAAGCATGTTGAGGCCGCTATCCCATTTTTCTGCTTTGCGGAGTGCATTTATAAGGGTCTGCTGCAGGGGGAAATCCATGGTGGACCTCAGATAGGATTGATAGGCATCCCGGTTATGAGCGCCGTGCTGCCAGTAACCCACCAGAAGGGGGTTGTAACTCCATTCCTCCCCTACTATACTGAAATTCGGATATTCCTCCATGATGGCCCTTGCCCAAAGGGCCATAAATTCTTTATCGGGGTAGGGATAGGTGTCCTGCCGTATCCCTCCAAGTTGCAGGGTTTCCACCCACCAGATACTGTTTTGGATCAAATAGGTCGCCAGGAAAGGGTTGTCCTGGTTCAGGTCTGGCATGGAAGGCACGAACCAGCCACGGTTCATGAGTTCCCGGTCTGCCCGGGAAGCATACGGGTCCTGATTCACCGTCCTGCGATGATTGGTCACCGTAAAGGGCTTTCCTTCCAGGTATTCCCTCTGGTAATGGATCCAGTCCGGGAAAGGCAGATCTGCCATCCACCAGTGGGTAAGGCCGCAGTGGTTTACTACCTGGTCCATGATGAGCTTAACCCCCCTTGAGCGGGCTTCACGGCTGAGTTCACTGTACTCTTCCAGGGTGCCAAAGCGCGGGTCCACCTCGTAAAAATCCGTGATGGCGTAACCGTGGTACGAAGTGCGCGGCATATCATTGGTGAGCAGGGGACCCGGCCAGATGGCAGTAAATCCCATCCCTGCTATGTAGTCCAGATGGTCAATCATCCCGCGGATATCCCCTCCATGGCGGGCATAGTCATCGGTTCTATCAACGCCCTGTTCCTTCATGCCAGGAATGACGTCATTGTCGGGGTTGCCGTTGGCAAACCTATCCGGCGTGATGAGATAAATGACGTCAGTGGCATCAAATCCTTTGTAGGCGTCAGCCTCCTTATCACGCTTTTTCAATTCGTATTCCAACTTAATCCCGGGATGTCCTGAGCGTCTAAGGCTTAGCAGAACCTTTCCCGGCCGGACCTGCGGACTGAGGGAAAGGTCTATAAAAAGGTAATTCGGGCTTGCTCCCGGATGCCAGCTCTCCACGGCAAGGCCTTCATAATGGACTTCAGGACTGTAATGGGCAAGTTCTTCCCCACAGAGCATGAGCTGCAGGTTTGAATCCCGCATCCCGACCCACCAGTTCGGAGGTTCCACCCGAATTTCAGGTTGCTGACCCTTTGCGCCATTTATTCCAGCCATATGCAAAATTCCGATTAAAAACAGGAACAACAGGGGTTGGGATCCGCAGAAACACCTGGTCTTGCCCCTACGCATGGACCTCTTTATTGGGCGGCAGCACCACTCTTTGGCCGTTTACGCGTATCGACATCTCTTCCTTTGCATCCAGATGAAAACTGCAGCCATCCCTGGAAACCGTAACCTTGAGAATGCGATGGCGAAAATTGATCTTAAAGGAATAGGATCTCCATTGTTCCGGGATGCGCGGAAAGAAATTCAGCTTGTCGTCAATGACGCGCATTCCGCCAAACCCTTCCACGATGCTCATCCAGGTACCCGCCATGGAGGTAATGTGAAGCCCTTCCTCCACTTCCCGGTTGTAATCATCCAGGTCCAGCCTTGAAGTCCTGAGATACAGCTCATAGGCTTTCTCCATGCGGTTCAGCTTGGCTGCCTGGATACTGTGCACACAGGGGGAAAGGGAGGATTCATGTACGGTGAAGGGCTCGTAAAAGTCATAATGCCGCTCCAGTTCCTCCTCGGCAAAGTGATCCTCGAAAAAGTAGAATCCCTGCAGGGTATCGGCCTGTTTGATATAAGGAGAACGAAGGATCCGGTCCCAGCTCCATTTCTGATTGAGGGGTCGTTCGGACCGGTCAAGCTCATCCACGGGGATCAGTTCCTTATCGAGGAACCCGTCCTGCTGCAGGTACACCTGGTGTTCCTCTGAATAGGGCAGGTACATGGATCCGGCCACCTTCTGCCAGGTTTCGGTTTCCACCTGGGTAAGTCTGGTGTGCCCGATGATGCGTTTGTAATCCTCAGGATAGCCTTCAGAAACCTTTTTGAGCTGTTCCAGGCAGAACTGAAGACACCAGCGGGCCGCGTAGTTCGTATACCAGTTGTTGTTTACATTGTTTTCGTATTCGTTCGGCCCTGTCACACCCAGTATGACGTATTTCTTTTTCTGCCTGGAAAAAGAAGCCCTCTGCTGCCAGAACCTGGCAATCCCTATCAGTACTTCCAGGCCCATTTCCGGGATATAGGTATAGTCTCCCGTAAATCGATAATAGTTGTAAATGGCGAAGGCAATGGCGCTGTTCCGGTGGATTTCTTCAAAGGTTATTTCCCACTCGTTATGGCATTCTTCGCCATTCATTGTAACCATAGGATATAAAGCTGCTCCGCCATTGATACCAAGTTTCTCAGCATTCTCTATAGC
>SBFL01000354.1 GCA_006227965.1 Bacteroidota bacterium
CGTCAACAGGCTCCTGCCAGCTGGCCCGGATACGCCGGGCATCCCATCCTGCCTCGATCTGCTCCTGAAGCCGCTGCGTCCCTGCGTGGCGGGTAAATCCGCTGGTATTGAAAAACGGGGCTTCCGGGTCCCGGTGGGCAAAGGCTTCAACCAGCCATTTTAGGTCCACCGAATCGGGAGGTGCCACCCCGGTCAAATCCCTGCCATGGCAATGCATCCCCTCATGTTTCGGATGGGTAGCTCCGGGCATGGGTTCCGGGATGTAGCTGTAATCGAAGTGTTTATCTGAAAGGAAGGGAGCCCCGAAACACTGGAATTGTTGCGTGGTCCCGCGTCCTGCATTCACATGGGTTCCCTCGAACAACCCAAGGCTGGGATACAGGCGTACCGCCTGGGCATTCGGGAGGTTGGGGGAGGGCGGTATGGGCAATTCGTAGGACTGATGCCGTGAATACCCTTCCAGAGGGATCACCTCCAGGTCTGCCTTCTGCCCGCCTTCAAGCCATCCTTCCTCATTGATCATCCGGGCGTATTCTCCAATGGTCATCCCGTAGACCAGCGGGATTTCCGTCATCCCCAGGAAGGAGCGGTGTTCGGACTCCATAACCGGGCCATCCACATAATGGCCGTTGGGGTTGGGCCGGTCCAGGACCAGGACAGGTATCCCTGCAGCTGCGCAGGCCTCCATAACGAGTTGCAGGGTGGCGATATAAGTGTAGAAGCGTACCCCCACATCCTGTATGTCAAAAACCATAAGATCCAGGCCCTCCAGCTGTTCGGGCCTGGGTTTGCGGTTGGCCCCGTACAGGGATAGGACGGGTAATCCGGTCCTCGGATCGGTTCCGTCCTTCACTTTATCACCGGCATCCACCTGGCCCCGAAATCCGTGTTCCGGTGCAAAAACCTTTTTAAGGCCCAGGCCGGCCCTGAGCAGGCTGTCTGCCAGGTGAACCCATTGGCCATCGGGCGTAAAGATCACGGAAGTCTGGTTCGCTACCAGGGCAAATTCCCTCCCTTCCAAAAGGGGGAAATACGCCTTGGTTCTGTTTGCGCCAACGACTACGGGGAATGATTTTTGCGGCGCGGAAATGCCGGGTTGGGATCTTCCGCAGGCCATCAGGGACAGGAGAACCACAAATAGCGTATTTTTGAGGGCAGTTAAAGGGAGCATCCGTTGAATTTAGAATGGTACATCGCCAGGCGGCTTATTGGGAGCAGGGAGCATAAAAGTAGTATTTCCGCCCCTATTATTAAAATAGCAATCGCCGCTATCGCCCTTGGCCTGCTGATGATGCTTATCGCACTGGCCACCGGGGTGGGCCTCCGCCACAAGATCAGGGAAAAAGTATCTGCTTTTAACGGCCATATTCAGATTTACAATTACGACAACAACCTTTCGGAAGTCTCTGTGATCCCCGTAAGCACCCGCCAAACGTTCTATCCGAAGTTTGATCTCACCGGCGGGGTACGCCATATACAGGCGGTGGCTACCAAGGCCGGGATCATCCGGACGGAGGACACCTTTGAAGGTATCATCGCCAAGGGAGCGGGTCCCGAATATGACTGGACTGCCTTCACAGAGTTCCTTGTGGCTGGCCGCGTACCGGATTTCGGAGGGGAACTCGGCAATGAAACCCTTATCTCCCGCAGGCTCGCAGACCGGCTCGAGCTAGGGGTGGACAGCCTTTTCAACAGCTTTTTCCTGAAGGAGGAAGACCCTTCCAAAGTGCCCAATCAAAGGAGGTTTCGCGTAGTTGGGATTTACGACAGCGGATTTGAGGAGTTCGATGGCACGTATATTTTTATAGATATCCGCCATATTCAGCGTATGAATCAGTGGGAAGCCGACCAGGTGGGGAACTTCGAGATTTTTCTGGACGATTTTGACCAGATCGAACAAAAAAGTGCCGAGATCTATGGCAGGACGCTTTCAGACCTCGATACCCAGACCATAAAAAATAAATACTACCAGATTTTCGAATGGGTCGGGCTGTTCGATTTCAACATTGCCCTGATCATTGGGATCATGATCCTGGTGGGAGGGATCAACATGATAACCGCACTGCTGGTACTGATCCTGGAGCGCACCCCCATGATCGGGATCCTGAAATCCCTGGGGGCTTCGGACTGGAGCGTGCGGAAGGTCTTCCTTTACAACGCGGCCTACCTTATCGGCCTGGGACTCCTTTGGGGAAATGTTCTCGGCCTGGGGCTGCTCGCGCTGCAGGAAAAGTTCCGGATCTTCAAATTTCCCAACCCGGAGGAATACTACATGGATTATATCCCTGTTTATATGGATATCCCCACCCTGCTGATCCTCAATTTTGGGGTGCTTTTGCTCTGCCTGCTGATGCTGCTTATTCCCTCCTGGATCATTACCCGGATCAGCCCGGTCAGGGCCATTCGCTTTGAATAGGAAATTCGCTATATCACCCCGGGGTTCGTATCTTTGCTATCCATGAAATACGCTGAAACTATTCTGGACACCATCGGGAATACCCCCCTGGTTAAAATCAACCGGATCACAGCCGAACTGCCCTGTCTGGTACTGGCCAAATACGAAACGTTCAATCCCGGGAATTCCGTGAAGGACCGCATGGCCCTGAAAATGGTTGAAGACGCCGAAGCTCAGGGATTGCTCAAACCGGGAGGCACCATAGTAGAAGGAACTTCAGGCAATACCGGGATGGGGCTAGCCCTGGCAGCGATCGTCAAGGGCTACCGCATGATCTGCGTGATCAATGACAAACAATCCCGAGAGAAGATCGATATCCTGAGGGCCGTGGGTTGTGAAGTGCACGTGTGCCCCACGGATGTGGCCCCGGACGACCCGAGAAGCTATTACTCCACCGCCAGGAGGCTGGCGGAAGAAATCCCCGGCGCCTGGTATGCCAACCAGTATGACAACCCTTCTAACACCGCGGCCCACTTCGAAAGTACCGGCCCTGAGATCTGGGACCAGACAGATGGCCGCGTGACCCATTTTGTGGTTGGGGTTGGCACAGGGGGTACTATTTCCGGGGTAGGGTCTTACCTGAAATCCAAAAACCCCGATATTAAGGTTTGGGGGGTGGATACCTACGGATCGGTCTTCAAGAAGTACCATGAAACCGGTATTTTTGACGAAAATGAAATCTACCCCTACCTGACGGAAGGTATCGGGGAGGACATCCTTCCGGCCAACGTGGATTTTGACGTTATTGATGGCTTTACCAAGGTGACCGACAAGGATGCCGCGATCTATACGCGCCGCCTGGCCCTCGAGGAGGGGATGTTCCTTGGAAATTCGGCAGGGGCGGCTATCAAAGGCGTCCTACAGTTAAAGGAACACTTCGGTGGGGACGATGTGGTCGTCGTCCTCTTCCACGACCACGGCAGCCGTTACGTCGGCAAGATTTACAATGACCAGTGGATGCGGGCCCAGGGGTTTTTGGAGTCGGATCCTCGGGAGGAAAGCAATTAAACCACAGCTTATGAGAACCCTGTTGTTTATTCTGTTCCTGATATTGCCGGTGGCGGGGGTCAATGACACCCTGGCTCATGCCCCGTAGGGAATGATATGAAAGGAGGGGATGTAATTGTCCTTTACGCCTTGAAAGCCCTTCATGAACAGGGACTTTTGCGGAGTACGATGCCAAAAGCGGGAAGGCCCAGGTATTCGGCAAGAGCAATGTGGTTTCCCAGACCGCCAGCGTGAAGGGAGGGCTGCGGTTTATTTCGGAGGCCCAGAAGGATTCAGCCCGTGCCAAAATGAGGGAGATAGTCAGCCATAACCTGCCACAAACATCGGCTGTGGTCAACTTCACGGATGCCTATCCCGCCATGGGCCCCAAGCCGGAAAATTTGGAACTCCTCGTCACCCTGAGCCGGGTCAGCCAGGACCTGGGCCAGGGAGAAGTTACCGCCTATGATCCGGGCAGGAGGGGAGCGGCAGACGTCTCTTTTGTCGCCGAATATGTCGCCTGCCTCGATGGTCTTGGAAGCATGGGCCGGGGAACCCATACCCCGGAGGAAACCGTCAACCTGAAAACCCTGGAAGCGCTTACCCAGCGAACAGCAATCCAGATCCACCGGCTATTGCAGGAAGACTAGGCTTATCTTATGGCCTCAGATTCTATTGACGCTGAAAACCCCAGAGTCCGCCTGAATGTGTTATTTTAGGACCTGTAATTGGGCGGTTCCTCCTAACGGAAGTATTTTACCATGTGGGGAAGCCTGATAAAGAATCCGGGAATGTTAAAAAAACCTAACAAATCCCTCCGTATTATTTATATCTTTAATCTAATCGATTAGTAATGTTCAAAGATTTTGTGGAGCGGCTTGGCTGGATGAATATCCTTCTGCTGCTGGTCGTTTTTTCCATTATTGTGGTATCGGAGATTCGTTTCCTTCAGGGTGAAAAACTGGAGGCTGTATTCATCGGACTTTGGGCGCCTACCATCCTTGGTTTCATGAACTACCTGAAATACAAAAAGTAGTATGGAATTCGTCCTTATTTATTCCATCTTTGTCGGCATCATTTTTTTGGTGTGGCTGCTTTTTGTGATCTACATGTACCACAAACTCCGGGAGGGGGAATAAACTACCCTCTCTTTCCGCACCCAGGCCGGCGGCCTCAGGTGAATTCCAGGTTCCGAACCCGGTCCGGGTGTTTTACCAAATAGGACTGCAGGATGCGGTCCGTTTCCGGATAGGAGGGTTGCGGAACAAGAAAGGCTTCCACATCCTCATAGGAATTGAGGCTGAGATCCCTGGGGATGAACCCATATCCCCTGTAGACCCCGTTTTCGATACAAATCACGGCCCGTTCTTCCGGATCCCTCCCTTTTTCAGGGATCAGCAGTCGACTGAAGGTCTGGCTCATGGAATCCATGGCCTGGGTTACTTTCTGGTTATAGGCTTCCGGCGGTTCCTCTCCACGGCATACCCCGGCGCATCTGGGAACTCTGAAATGACTGCACTTGGACACCCCCTCCTGCAGATGACAGTACCGGGCACAGAGGCCGTGGTCCGCACAGAGCCTTTCCAGGAAAAGGCGGGCATCTGTCTGGTTGTAGAAGACCCTGACGGATTGCTGACCCTTCCGCAGCCGGTTAACCGCCAGGTGCCTGATGCCATCACGGTCCGTAAAACAGAATAACCCGTAAGCAGGGCGTATGGTTTTCTGAGCCCTGTTGTAAACGGGAAAGTGTTTTTTGATGGCAGCAGCTTCCATGAGCAGGGCGAGCAGATCTGAACCGGATCTTTCGAAATCGATATCCGCCGTATCCCTGCACAGCTGCAGTTCTTTCTCCGAATTGTCGTAAAAATGTCCGAGTACCCTTTTTTTCAGATTGATGGCTTTCCCGACATAGATGATCTCCCCCTTTCGGTTCCGAAAGTAGTAGATGCCGGGCGCCTCGGGAAGACGGCTGTATGACTCCCCGGGTAGGTGGGGCGGAAGGGTGGCCTCCTGGGAGCGCGCATTCAGGAACTTTTGGATGATCGAAGGGCCTTCCTCCATCCGGATGATACGCTGAAAAAGCAGGGCAGTTGCACGGGCATCCCCGGCTGCCCGGTGACGATCCTGAAGGGGGATCTGCAGGCTGCTGCACAACTTGCCCAGGCTGTATGACCGCAGCCCGGGGAATACCTTGCGGGAAAGGCGGACCGTACACAACTTCCTGCGTGCAAATTCCAGTCCGCATCGCCGGAATTCCCCTTTGACGATTGGGTAGTCGAAATTGACGGAATGGGCCACGAAGACCCGGTCTCGTGTGAAGGCTTCAATACGGGGTGCCAGGTCTGAAAAGAGGGGTGCCTGCCGAACCATGGCGGTAGTGATCCCGGTTAGGCCCGTTATAAATGAAGGGATCTCGCATTCCGGGTTCACCAGGCTGCTAAAGGAATCCGTAATGATCCCTTCTTCTACATTGAACAGGGCAATTTCCGTGATGCGGTTCCCGTGGATCCCGTTTCCGGTGGTTTCTATATCGACAATGGTGTACAAGGCACGCTAAATTTAGCAAATTCTGTCTCAGTCCTGCAGGACCTGTCCTGGCTCCAGCCAGGTTCCTTTTCCAGCCAGGCTGACGTGGATTTGCTGTGGACTGTCCTCCCGGTTGCGGATGCGAATCCCTTTCCGGCCCAGGGTTACTTCCAGGAGGCAGCCGCGAACCCGAAGCGTAAAGCAAAACGACTCCCATGTTTCCGGCAGTGCGGGTTCGAAGGCCGCCCCGTCATCTGTCAGGCTGAAGCCGGCAAACCCTTTCACAATAATCAGCCAAACCCCTCCGGCTGCGGCCGTATGGATTCCTCCCAGGAAGGATCCGCCGCTCATAACCTTTTTGCTGGCATTGTAGAGGTCAATGGTTGCCGATTCCATGAAGTAGCGGTAGGCTTCCTCAGGGTGTTTGGCTCTGCTGGCCACCAGGGCATGCACACTGGGGCTGAGGGAGGATCCGTGTTCTGTTCGGGGTTCATAAAATTCATAATTTGCGGTAAGGACCTCCTGAGGAAACCCATCGAGCATGGCCAGCAGCTGAATTACGTCCGCCTGTTTAAGGACCTGGGTATGCACCGCAATCCCGTTAGGCCAGCCCCAGTACTCATCGGGATCTATCAGCCTCTTGCGCAAAGCCTCCGGCCGGATTTCCTCCAGCCCGAAGTAGCCGTCAAACTGTTCGATAATATGGGATTTCGGATCTGGTTCTGGAAGGTACATCAGTTCTGCAATTTCTTCCCAGTCTTTTCGCGCCCCGGGAGCTATTCCGGTTTTGGAAAGCAGGGCCTGAAGCCTTTCCGGTGATTCCTGCTGCATGCGGTCAAAGACCCGGCAGGCCTTCTGAAGGGAAAATCGCGACAGGTAATTCGTAAATGCGTTGTTGTCCACATTTTCGTGATATTCGTCAGGGCCCAGCACGCGTATAATCTCGTACCGGTTCTTATCTTTTTTGAAGTGTACCCGGCTTGCGAGAAACTGGGCTACCTCAAAGAGGACCTCCGCCCCCTGCCCCAGGATAAACTCCCAGTCCCCGGTTGCCTGGTAATAGAGCCAGATCCCGTATACCACGTCCGGCGAGATATGGATCTGCCAGCAATTGAAATGGTTGCGGATGGGCCTTCCGGTAAGGACGTCCGTGAAGAAGAAATCCGGGAAAAGCTCATCCCCGGTCTTGCCGCTGGTCCATGCATAGAAGGCCCCGTAATACCCAAGCTTTTCAGCTTTCCTTCGGGCCCCGCTCAGGGTGTCGAACCGGTAGGCCACCAGCCGACGGGCAATATCGGTATGTGTGAAGGCATACATGGGCAGGTTATAGGTTTCCTGGTCCCAGAAGGCGGCCCCCTGATACACCTGGCAGGAGAGCCCCCGGGCACCCACGGGCAGGTTGGCGTGGGTGGGGGTGGCGATGTAGGCCTGGTAGAGGTTGAAGCGCGTCAGTACCTGGGCCTCCAAATTTCCTTCGATCCGGATATCGGAAAGCTCCCAGAAGGTATCCCAGTTTTTGCCGTGGTCCAGCAGCAGACTTTCAAAGCCTTTTTCGGTTGCCTCCCTAACCTCATCACAGGCTGTTTGCAAAGGGAACATCATCTCGTTGCTGTGGGTAATCCCCACCACCTTTTCAAGGACCACCTGCTGCCCCTTCTTTAATTCAAACCTGAAATGACGGAAAATGCTCCTGCCTGAGATCTTCTCAAATGTTTCGGAAGGGGCTTTTCCCCCGAGCCGCACTCCTTCCGCCATGGCTATTTTCGTTTCCAGCTCTCCTGTTTTCAGGATCAGTCCAATGAGGCCGCCCTCTAATGTGGCCGGCCGGTGAGATTTAAAGTGCTCCCCGTTAAGGCTCCAGACCTCCCCCAGTATCCCTGTCTTGAGATCTAGAATGGCATCGTCCATTGCCCTGAGCCGGAGCTGTTGCACGAGCAGGTGATGATTGTCGGCGGAAGCGAATTTTCGGCTTTCGAATTCCAGGCGTTTTCCGTGAGGGCCTTCCCATGTCATCATTCGGGTATTGATTCCGTGACGAAGGTCCAAAGCGTGGTGATACTCACCCAGGGAACCGGAAAAGAGGGAACAGGTTTCCCCATCCAGTGCTATTTCTGTAAACAATCCGTTTGGTACATTGCAGAGTTCACTCCAGCGACTGCCTTCAGCCTGGTCCCAGGTGTCGGTGACCACGCAGGCCACAAATTCTTCCGGACCCCAGTTCTCAAAGGTCCCGCGGTATCCCAGGTATCCGTTTCCGATCATGAAATTGCTGCCGGTGGTAACCAATTGGTCGGGATCAAAGGATTTTTCCACTATTTCCCATCCTGTTTCCGTCCTAAGGTTGTTCTTCAGGTCCATACACCCAATAGGTTTTTCTTGTTGGCAGGGCCCCGGTGCCCGGCCTGGATTGAGCGTTAAAAATAATCGAAATGCAGGAAGCCGGAAAGGGCAACTGAATTTGATTGCCGGCACTTTTAGGTAAATTGAGGTTTTACCTATCTTAGGCTTATGAGGAATAAAGCCAAGATCCGATTTGATTCCCGGTATCCGTCCATAGGAGACCTTCGGGCCAGGGCCCGAAAGCGCATTCCGGGTTTTGCTTTCGACTACCTGGAAGGAGGTTGCAACGAGGAGGTAAACCTCCACCGGAACCGGACGGACCTGCAGGGGGTTCAACTAAGGCCGCGGTATCTCGATGCGTTTTCGGGCGTGCAACTTCAGACCGAACTCTTCGGCAGGCTTTATGATGCCCCATTTGGGGTTGCACCTGTGGGCCTGCAGGGGCTCATTTGGCCAGGAGCCCCGGAAATACTGGCTAAAGCTTCGGTCAATCAGAATGTGCCCTTTATCCTCAGCACTGTAAGTACTTCCTCCCTGGAATCTATCAGTGAGCTTACGCAGGGAAAAATGTGGTTCCAGTTCTACCACCCTGCAGATGACGGGGTTCGGGACGACCTGCTTGACCGGGCCGAAGCGGCGGGAATTCAGGTACTTGTATTGCTCTGTGATACACCCACTTTCGGCTTTCGCCCCAGGGAAATCCGAAGGGGCCTTTCCATGCCGCCCCGGATGACACCTGGCAATATACTGCAGATGCTCAGCAGACCGCTATGGGCGCTGAAAACCATGCAGGCCGGGCCTCCCCGATTTGCAAACCTCCTGCCCTATATGTCGGGAAATCTCAGTCTCACACAGCTTGGGGTTTTCCTCGACGGGTTTTTCGAAAAGCGGATGACAGGGGAAAAGATAGCGTATATCCGGGACCGCTGGAAAGGGGTACTGGTCCTCAAAGGGGTCAGCACTGCGGCAGATGCGGAAACGGCAGTGGGGTTGGGCCTGGACGGTATTATCGTATCCAACCACGGGGGGCGGCAGCTCGACGTGGGCCCCAGCAGTGTAAAGGCCCTGAAGGAAATAAGTAGTGCCGTGGGGGGGAAACTCCCTGTACTGATGGACAGCGGGATCCGATCCGGGCCTGATATAGCCCGTGCTTTGGCCTGCGGGGCTTCCGGGGTCTTTTTGGGCCGGGGGTTCATGTATGGGGTTGCAGCACTGGGGGACCTGGGAGGGGACCACCTGGCAGAGCTCCTTAAGGCCCAGCTTCATCAGGTGATGGAGCAGCTCGGCTGTGAAAGGCCGAAACAACTCCCCGATTTTCTAATGTAAGATGATTGGAAACTCCCAATAACCCTCAAAAATCATTTGTCAAATCCGCTCACCAAAGCACATTTACATAATCGAGCATACGGGAATTTAAAAACCGTGGTTTTTTTTATTCGGAAGCCGGAAGTAATTACCTGGACGAAATACTTTTCTCCATCATGGCGCTGACCAGTTCCTTGGCGTATTGGGCCGTAGCTTTCTGAATGTCCTCAGGGTCCTCCAGTTTGAAACGGCCGAGCCATTGCAGGCTGTTGCTTCCGGTGCTTCGAATGTCATAGAGGGCGCTTTCCAGTTCAAAGCGGGTACCCGTAACGGCAGTTCCCGGGGCGATGTCGTATACCGGGTAATAGGTCCAGTAGTAGCCCCACTGGCCATAGAAGTTCGGATCCGTGGAGGGATACACCCCTGCAGGGATGAGTTCCTTGTACTCTTCCGCATTGATCAGGTGGGTGATGATGGCCCCGTCATAGCCGTCATCGATCACTTTTTGTTTCAGGATTGCCACCTGCTGTTCGGTAAGTTCAACGTCAACCGGGACCCCAATTCCGGATTCCTTGTGGTAGGCCACCCCCTGTACTCCATGGCTTTCCAGGGCCCTGGCAATATCCTGTTCCAGCAGGGAGCGGGCGATCTCGTTTTTCCCGCGGGAGACTACCAGGATCTTGGAATAGGATTTTTTGCTGTTGACGACCGCTTTGGATTGGGTCAAATAACTGGCCCCGCAACCAGTCATGATAAAGGAAGCGCTAACGGCCAGGAGTAAAAGCAGGTTGGATTTCATAAGATATCGTTCATGTAGTTGCCAAAAATAAGCTTTCCCGCATGGAAATGACAAGGGATTTATAAAAAAGGAGGCAGGCACCAGTGGTTTCATGACCCTTACTTCTTCAGGTAATGGTCTGGGAGAATCCTGTGCTTATGACAACCAGGAAGATCAGCGTAAGAGGTTTTCTAAGTTTTATTTTTATAGAATTCAAATTATTGTGATTGGACATAATTAGCGGATAAATCTCCTACAGCCCATAGGAAATCCCAAACCCGAGATTCCAATTGTCATATGCATCAATCTTGATATCATAACTGAGGTTGAGGATCAATTCTACCTTCTTTGAGAGTCTTAAATTTGGTTCCAGACCTATTCGGAATAGCCCGAAGGCCTCGGATTTATCAAATTCCAGCCCTCCACCCAGTATGATCCCGAGATGTTCGATGGGCTTAAAAGTCCCGGCACCCACCAGGCTGATGGGGTAATCACGCTCCAGTAATTCATCGGATCCTTCTTCACCTTGGGCCCCGCTCCGCTCCACGGAGAATGTCTCCAGAATAATATCTCCGTGAAGACCAATGGCCCATTTTTCATTGAAGCTGTAGTTATAGGCAATCATCCATGAGGGACGCTGAATCCCTTGGAAGCTACCATTTTCTTGCCCATTTCCGATATGTACATGTGCCAGCAGTACACTGAGGCTGTGCTTGTGAAAGTGGCCTTCTCCGGCCGAGTGTTCTTCCGCTTCCTGGGCATTTCCTGCCAAGCACAGGCTTGAAAGGACTCCAGTTAGCATTAAGATCCGCAAACCGTTTTTTTTCATAACAATAGAACTTCAAGCTGATTTTATTTATGCACCGAATATAGGCAGTAAGCTTTAATTCGATTAACTGGTGTTGTGAAATAATGACCCAACAGGAATAAAAGAGATTAAATTCAAAGAGGCCCTTCAGGGATATTTTTTTGGAAGATTCAAGTACTTATTGTTAACCTTTTGATTGGGCAGTACCAAAAGGGATAATCTCAGCCCTTGATCCTTTGTTGTCTTTCAAGTTTGTTCAGTTCTTCCCGAATCTCCAGCCGGACACTGTAATATTTAGCCAGTAGTTCGTCGGACAGTAAATTGGATACTCCTTTGAGCTTACGCAGACGAAGCCCCAGAAATGTATTGTATATCCCAACGGCCAGTAGCGACAGGCCAGTCCATTCATTGATCATTGCCTTAACAAGCAGGTGACTCATGATCAGGGCAAAAGAGAAAAAGATCCCAATAACGGCCAGCAGCATATAAACCCACCAGTATTTCCCTCCGATCAGACGTACATCCATGGAAAAGGAAACAGCGGCTATGGAGCGGAATACAACGATCAAGGCAAGGGCCAGTGTCATGACCAGGACCGTAAACTCCGGGACCGTAATAAAGAACAGGCCCACCAGGGCGGTTATGATTCCAAAAACCAGGGGCCAGGTCCATCGGGACATCACCGTGCGGTTGGCAAAGGCAAAGTAGATCTCAATTACTCCGGCAAACAGGAACGAAATACCCAAAAGAGTGGCAAGGGCTATCATGGCCTCATGGGGCCGGATCAGGATCAGTAAGCCGGCAGCCAGGAATACAAGCCCCACCGTAAATACGATATACCAATGGCTGATTGAGTCCTTGATAGTGCTGAT
>SBFL01000193.1 GCA_006227965.1 Bacteroidota bacterium
ACCCCGGCAGATTACGAGATGGAAAAAAGCGGCGGGGTCTATGTGGAGCAGGTCATCCGGCCCACCGGACTCCTCGACCCGGAGATCGAGGTCCGTCCGAGCAAGAACCAGATCGACGACCTTGTGGAAGAAATCCAGCAACGCGTCCTGCGGGATGAGCGCACCCTTGTCACCACACTGACCAAACGGATGGCGGAAGAACTGACCAAATACCTCACCCGTATCGATGTGCGCTGCCGGTATATCCACAGCGATGTGGATACCCTTGAACGGGTGGAGATCATGCAGGACCTGCGCAGGGGACTGTTCGATGTACTGGTCGGGGTCAACCTGCTCAGGGAAGGGCTGGATCTGCCCGAAGTTTCCCTGGTGGCCATCATCGATGCAGACAAGGAAGGGTTCCTGAGAAGCAACCGTTCATTGACCCAGACGGTTGGGCGGGCTGCCCGTCACCTGAAAGGCAAGGCAATTATGTATGCAGATACGATTACAGTCAGCATGCAAAAGACCATCGATGAGACCAATTACAGAAGGGAAAAGCAACTTGCCTATAACAAACAGCACGGCATTATTCCCAAGGCCCTGAAGAAAAGCCTGGATAATGTGCTTGCCAAAAACTCGGTATCCACCTTCCATTTTGAGAAAAAGCAGCGGGCTGCTGAAGAGCCTGACCCGGCTTACCTGAGTGAAGAACAAAAAGAAAAACTGATCCGTGAAAAACGGAAGGCCATGGAAAAGGCAGCGAAGGAACTCGATTTCATGATGGCCGCACGGCTGAGGGACGAAATACGGGAGTTGCAGGAAAAACCCGCATAAAAAAAGCGCCCCGGCTAAAAAGCCGGAACGCTTCCCTAACTAACCAACTAAACAAACCAACCATTATGAAGCCCGTTAGGTGGGCCAACCATAATTCTTTTACTTGCCGATCTCAATAAGGCGCTTTGGCTTTGGAAGTGCCTCCTCCTTTTTGGGCAGGGTAAAGCGCAGGATGCCATCCTTGTAATCGGCCCTGATATCGTCCTGGTGGACAGTCTCTGGCAATGTGAAGGCGCGCTTGAACGAGGTGTAACGAAATTCCCTGCGGGTAAACTCACCTTCCTTTTCAGTTTTTTCATCCCTGGTTTCCATGGAAATGGTCAGCACGTCATTATCCACTTCCACATTGAAATCTTCCCTTTTTTGTCCGGGAACAGCAAGTTCCAGGGTAAAATCGGATTCTCCCTCCCTGATATTCACAGCGGGAAGGGTTTGATTGTGCTGGTCCACCCCACCGAACCAGTCCGGGGTAAGTACATCATTCCAAAAACTTGGGAACAAGCCGGTATTTCTTCGTATAAGACTCATCTTTATAGTAATTTAAGGTTACACATACATTTTCAGATGCTACCCTATAAAAGCAAAGGATGTACCGAAGGAATTTTCCTGCCGTTCTGTCTTAAAACACTGAGGTTGTACTGTCTTTTTGGCAGTTTTTAGGGATCGTAAGCCCTGCAAACAGCCCCCGCCTAATTGTAATGAGCCTTGAAAATACCGATAAGGGTCTGCGGGGGGATGATTTTGTCCGGATACTGATGCATCAGTGCAAGGACCTGGTCAATCGCTGAAGGAGGCAGTCCCATCCGCAACCCGATATTGTGAAGCTTATCTATTTCCTTGAAGGTTTGATGATGGTCCACATTCATCAGTAACACAAGGCGGTGGAACTGAAGGATCCGATCCAGAAGGGTCTTGGGGATGATATTTCGCACGGGGGAATCAAAGAGGGTTTCGAAATCCTCCCGTTCCACTCCCAGTTGTTCGGCAACTCCCCACAGGAAATCAAATTCAGAGGCCTTTACCTCCTGATCCGCCCGGGCAAGGGATATCATTTCGGACAGAATGCTGAGTTTTTCCTTGTAACTGCTCATATCGCGCGCTTGATTCCTATTTACTAAACTCATTTTTCGTTCTTTTCGTATAATTCGATGACAATTATGGCGTATCCCCCTGGTAGAGGGAAATAAAAAACCCGATGCGCATCACACCGGGTTTTTTTATGATGGTTTATAATTTACGCCCTGACCCGGATCGGAACCCTGTAGGTCTTTCCTTCTTTCAGGTTCTGGTCGGCCACTTTTTCATAGTTCAACCGGGCTCTTACAAAGCCCTCCAGGCGCTCGTCCTGTGTTTCCACCGATAATACAATGATCTCCTGCTCCCCGTTCAGCATGAATCTCACAACGGCATACAGTTCATCGCTATCTCCCAGATTAAACCCGCTGCGCTCTTCGAGCAACCTTTCAATTTGATTGCAAATCTTTGCCTTCGGGCTTTTGGCTTTAAGGGCTCCTTCGATTGCGAATACATTTCCGGCTGAAAGCAACAAGGCAGCTGCAAATACTAAACTAATTTTTCTCATGATGGCGATTGTTTGATGATTGATGAATAAACTACTTGCACTAATAGACGATGGAAACCATGGCGTGTTACAACTATATTTGTTTTTAACAATTATTTAATCCCTCTGGTGAGGGATTCGAAACCTCATAAATATTTGGTATACAGATAGTTAACCCATATGCCTTTATTCCCATAATACAGGCAGGTCTCAAAATTGGAATTCCAAACAAAATGCGCTGGGACCCTGGAAATCTCCCAGCAATATTCAGTGTTGTTTTCCTTCCTGGCATCCGGCCGCAGCAGTTTTAGCGAAAGGACAATAAGGGTTGGGAAGTCGGGAATGAAATATAAAAAAGGGTTATGCCGGCAAGACACAACCCCTGATTCGATTTGAAGGCGGGATCAGGACAATACCTCCTTAACCTTATCTGCCGCCTCCTGAAACTGGACTGCCGAGTGAACGGCCAGCCCGGAATTATCAAGGATCTCCTTGGCCAGTTCCGCATTGGTCCCCTGCAGCCTCACAATGATGGGCACCTGTATGGCATCCCCGAGGTTTTTATAGGCATCCACCACGCCCTGGGCGACACGGTCACATCGTACAATGCCCCCAAAAATATTGATCAGGATTGCCTTTACGTTCGGATCCTTGAGGATGATCCTAAAGGCTTCTTCAACCCGTTTGGCATCTGCCGTCCCTCCCACATCGAGGAAGTTGGCAGGTTCCCCTCCGGCCATTTTGATAAGGTCCATGGTAGCCATGGCCAATCCCGCTCCATTTACCATACAGCCAACGTTTCCATCCAGGTCAACATAATTCAGGCCAACGGTGCGTGCCTCGACCTCAATGGGGCTCTCCTCCCTGAGATCCCGCATTTCGGCATATTGCTTCCTCCGGTACAGGGCGTTGTCGTCAATGGTTACCTTGGCGTCTACTGCCATGATCTTGTCATCTGACGTTTTCAGCACAGGGTTGATCTCAAAAAGGCTGGCGTCACTTTCGCTATAGGCCCTGTAGAGGGCTGTCACGAATTTGGACATTTCCTTAAAAGCTGTTCCGGATAGGCCCAGGTTAAAGGCAATCCGACGGGCCTGAAAGGGCAGTAATCCCACAGCCGGGTCAATTTCCTCGGCATAGATCAGGTGAGGTGTCTTCTCCGCCACTTCCTCAATATCCATACCTCCCTCAGTCGAATACATGATCATGGTACGACCCCTGGCCCTGTTGAGCAGGACAGACATGTAATATTCACTGGTCTCACTGGGACCCGGATAGTAGACGTCCTCGGCAACCAGTACCTGGTGAACCTTTTTCCCTTCTGCGGAAGTCTGGGGGGTCACCAGTCGCATCCCGATGATCTGCCCGGCCAGTGTTTCAACCTCCTTGAGGTTCTTAGCCAGCTTTACGCCCCCTCCTTTTCCCCGCCCACCGGCATGTACCTGGGCTTTGATAACATGCCAGCTCGTTCCAGTCTCCTGGGTCAATTCCTTGGCTGCTTCCACGGCCTCGGCAGCATTATGCGCCACTATTCCCCGCTGTATGCGGACTCCGAAACTGGCAAGAATTTCCTTGCCCTGATATTCGTGTAGATTCATGTAAGGTTGATGTAATGTTGAGTGCAAAAATAGGAAACAGGGCCGACTTCCCCTAATAGAAACAACCGGGGGTCACTGGACCTTATAGTCCTTAAAATCCAGGGGGTCGAAATTGCGGAAATGCCCGTTCATCTCGATCAGTTCACGGGTGTGATTGAGTTGATTGAGCACCCTGGCAGTCTGGTTCAGATGGTCGAGCAGGAACTGCAGCCGGACTTTTTCACTCACCAGTTGCAACAACTGGTATTCCTGCTGGAAGGACAGCCCCATTTTGTGGGCAAGGGTGAAGCTGTTGAACACCTCGGGGTTTATCTGGGGAAACGGGAGGTCCATTAAACTGTAAAGTTCCCTGGCGGCCTCCATGACCTCCTCCCTCTGGGTGGAATCGGCATCCTTGACAGGCTCGGGAAAATACACCTCTCCCCCGGGATAGCTCTTACCCTCCATCTCAGGCTGAAACGAGACTACTCGGAAGACCTGGCGCGCCACGCAGACCACGTCCATAGACCCATCGGCATAGGTGTTTACAATTTCCTTCAATTGTACTTCGGTACCAAAGGAAATGGTATT
>SBFL01000140.1 GCA_006227965.1 Bacteroidota bacterium
AGCTGCATCTGCTGGGCGTGCCGGTTTGGCTCACCGATGTCAAAAAACCCGTCCCAGACAGAGAGGTCCTGAATGATGTTCGAAAACGGGTTCCCCTGTTCCTCATAGTAATTCCGTACTATGTTGTTGTTGGCAGCCGTCATATTGATCCTCAGGGATTTGCTGAGCGAGTAGTTCAGGGTGTACTGCCAGTTGAAAAGGTAGTTTCGCTGTTGCAGAAGGGGAAGCTCTAGCCGATCCACTCCAGGTTCCAGTACGTCCCGGAAACGCTGCTGGTTGAACTGCCGGTTGATGTCGGACTGAACCGCAATACTGGTAGGGAGAAAATTGAAGTTAAAATCCTTGAGCCATTGCCAGTAACTGCCTCTTAAAATCGAATCGTTCTTAGCAAGGGGGGCAAGGTTGGAAGGCTTGAAGGTGTGGTTGTAGATCATCCCTGCCCGCACATTCTGATCCCGAAGGCTGGCAACTTCAAAATCCCTGTGATTCGTTTCGTTATAGGAGTAGTTAAAGGTAAAGTTTTCTATGTCATACACATGGGGGGTGGCCTCCTCCGACCTGTTCTTCCGGACGCCTATAAAATTGACGCTGGTGCGTTTGGTATAATCCTCAGCCTGCTCCCGGATGGACTCTGCCTCTTCAGCCGTCTGGGCTGCGTCGATGCGGTCCTGTAATTTCAGGTCGTCGTAAACCGGGTCGAACTCGGGTGTAATCAACTCTTCAGAGATGCCATAATTAAAAGGGATTTGCACGTTCCATTTGGAAGGCAGTAATTTTCCGAGCTCCACATTGGTGACCACCCCATAGGCAACCGCATCTTCCCTGGACCGATCATTGGGCCGCTGATCAATAGCCCCAAACCCAGAGGTAGAGGTGCTTCCTGTTGCCGAAATATTGGCAAAGTCCGCCATGTTCGCATCCACAGCGGCTATGGCTGCCCAGCCCCCATCATTGTCCAGGCCCGCCAGCCGGAGTTCGTTAAACCAAACCTCCGTTCTGAGTGGGATGTTGTCAATATTCTTGATCCCGATCATGGCACTGCGGACACTCCCCAGGGACGGGTTTCCGCGGATCCCGATGCGGACCCGCCCTGGTTCCCTGGGCGCAAATTCGTCCACCTCAACTGCCTGGCCGTCCAGAACCTCGTAAAAAACGATCTCACCGAGGGACTGGTCGGCAATTCCCTGGCTTTTTACCTTTTGCATATCTGAAAGGGCGACGTCCAGTTCATTGATGGCCGGCCAGATCTCTTCAGCGGTTGTCGCGGAGAAATCCGTAAAGGAAAGGGGTACTTCCAACTGATAGAAGTTCTCGGTAAAGTCCGTCCCGATCCTCACGAACGCCACGGCTGACTGCCCGTCCGTATACGGATCAGATTGGGCGATCTTCTCTGCATGCAGGAACATCTTTATGCGCTTGTACTGCCGCAGGTCGATATTGACATTCTTGAAAACCCCTCTGGAATCCTGAGATTCGAGATTTTCGACTACCAGTGACAGGGATTGCTCGTTTTGTCTTACGATGGTGTTGTTGTTGTTCAGCTGCTCACGGAAAACCCCGGGAGGCAGGACATAGGGGATGGGGATACGGGCGCTGTTTTCCTCTATGTTAACCGCATTTACATCGAAGATGGTGGTGTCATCCTCGGGGCTGTCGTTATCCGTCTGAAGGGAGCGGGTAAAGATCCTCCAGTCACCCCGGACCAGGTCAAGGGTGGCAAAACGCAGCACCACCGGGTCCTGGAAGCCCGTCATGTACATCCGCATAAAACTGATGGACCGGAAGTCCGCGATCCCGCCGACCGCATTGGTAAAATCACTGAGGGGGACCTTGTACTGTATCCAGCGGTAATTCACCTGGGTATTATTGGGCAGGGTGGCGGAAATGCCCTCCCTAATGTCTGTTACATAACGGTCCTCGACCGAAATTCCAGGCCGGATTGGGATCCGGTATTCGTAGTAGCTGTTCACGGTATTCATGGTAAGGTCCCTGTCCACGTCCTCCACATCGGGCAGGGTCGTATTCCCCCGGTCGGTATTTGTGACCGACACCGGAGAGTTACCATCCGAGTTGTTGAAATCCAGATAGCGCTCCAGGATCCCGCCCTCCCGGTTCAGGTAATAGACATAGTTATCCAGGGCCGGGTCCTCGGCCGGGCCGTTATACCCTACGCCGGATTCGGCGGCATCATCAAGTCCGTCAAAACCGATATCCTGGAGGGTCCGGTTGGCATCGCTGGCGTCAAATGCATAAACAAGGGCCTGTGTGGAGGGCACCTGTCCCCATGCCGTGGAGGTGACAAGTTCGTTTGAATTAACCCCGGGCAGCCCGTTTTCGTACTGCTTCCTGCCATCTGCCAGAATATCCTCGCTGATGTTCCCGAGGTTGATGA
Organism: Bacteroidota bacterium; assembly: GCA_006227965.1. Taxonomy (GTDB): domain Bacteria; phylum Bacteroidota; class Bacteroidia; order Flavobacteriales; family Flavobacteriaceae; genus Robiginitalea. The sequence goes on from SBFL01000140.1 coordinate 2,393, forward strand.
TCAGTTCACCCGGGCCGGTGGCATCCCCGTCTACATAGGGGTCCAGGACCCAGAACTGAATGAATTCGACATTAGACTGTTCAAAATTCGTGCTGCTGAGGGACCGCATCAGCCCGCCCCATTTCTCCAGGGGAGCCTCTCCTTCAAAGTTTGGGTTTGCATTGTAGGGTCCCTTCTGCGTGGGGTAGTAGGCGATATCCAGGGTATTCTGAACCGTGGTTTGTCCCTGCGCAATGTCCGTCTGCGGAAAGACCTCATCGATAAAAATACGGCGGGTTGCGTTGGTCGAAATATCGTTGTCCGTGATTCCCGAGGGCCTCTGGTTCGTAAAGAAGATCGGGTCTATGGTGTACCAGGCAAGCTTGGCCCGCTCGTATCCCGTTGCCAGGTCCTCTTCTCCTTCATCGAGGAACTCCACCGGGGTACTGGCCAGGGTCCATCCCAGGGCGGACCTTATGTCAATTAGGGCCTGGGCTCCTTCAAAATCATCCAGGTAGGTCGTAGTTTCCCCTTCGAAATCGGCATTTTTGGGAGAATTGGGTTGCAGGAAGGCTACCTCGCCCCGCACTGATACATTGGAGGGCACATCTGTATCCACATTGGGGAGCATATTTGCCAGGCGCGTCAGGAACGGGACTTCTGTGGAGAAGTTGCCATAGAGATTAAAAACAGTATTGTTTACAGGCTCCACCCCAAAATTGGACTTCTGGGTAAGGGGTCGTTCATTCAAGTTGAGGAGGGTACCCCCGAGTACAAATTTTTCATTGAACTGGTGTTCCAGATTGAATCCGGAAAACCTGCGGGTCTGCTGCCCGAAAATGGCATTATTCTCCACGGAAATATTGATGGGCACGTTGGATGCCTGCAGGCTCGGGTCCAGTATCTGAACTGTTCCCGCCTGATAATTTACCGTGTAGTCGACCCCTTCCTGAAGTTGCCTCCCCCCCGCTGTTACCCGTACGGAACCCTGGGGCACATTAAAGGCCCCGATCGGGATCCCTCCTCCGCTCTGGGATTTGTAACGCCCTTTTAGGCGGAACCGGTTCTTCTCCGCATCCTGCAGGGAAGCCGCCTTTGTCTGGGTATAGAGGTTCCTGAAAACGTACTTCTGCTGGTTCGGGTTGTAGCCCTGGTCGTTCGGGAGATCATACACCCCGCCTCCAAGGACATTAAAAAGGTATTCCCCGAAGGGCTCCACCTTAGTAAAGATGATCAGTCCATTCTGCGGATTGATGGTAATTCCGGGTACGTAGTCAAAAAAACCGTCTCCCCCGGGCTGTATGTCATTATAGATATTGAGGCGGTCAAAGTTGAAGACATCAAGTAGGATGCGCTCTTCGAGCGGTTTCGGAGTGTTTGGCCAACCGTCGTCCGGATCTACAGGGGTAATGTAATTCCTGGGGGTGGGATCATTATAGAGGATATTCATCTTGAAATCCTCCTGGTTCAGCTGAAACGCCCCGGTGGCGTAAACGTTTTTCATCATCAGGTCCCAGATTGGGTCCTGCACATTTGTAATGTTGCTTTTTAGCAGCTTCAGAACAAGGGTATTGTTATTGATCTGAAGGTCCACCCCGGGGGCCACGGTGGTGGCATCAATCCCTCCGTTGGCGAATTCCCCTACCTGGAATACCTCTCCGTTAAAGGTATACTGAAAAGCCACTGCGAGTACCTCATCATTGCTGAGGCGCTGGTTCAGGGAGATATACCCCAGCTGGGTATCAAAACTGTAATCCCGCCCCAACTCCAGTTTCCGGGCATTCTCCAAAATGGCGTAATCCAGTCCCTGATTGGCTACATACCCCCCGGGGATTTGAAACCCGTCGTCCACGGTGGCAATATCCCGTATATCCTCCGTGAGGACACCCCCGTTACCTATCAGGGCAGGGTCGTAATCATTAGCCCCGTTCCTGGGGAGTTCCGGGTTGGGCCCGGAAGGGTTGAAAAAGCCAGGGGGGTCCCCGCCCAGCCTACCGATCCGCGTATCCGCCTGCTGTATTTCCCCCAAATCCTGGATGGCCACAATATTCCGAACATTCTGGGTCTGCTGGCTCCTGTTGGTCACCCAAACCTCAAGGCGCGTAAGCTGCACCTGGCTGCGTACAAAGGGGTAATCCTCCAGGGCCTCATCGTAACGTTCCCTGA
>SBFL01000358.1 GCA_006227965.1 Bacteroidota bacterium
TATGCTCCATTTTCTGGAGAACCACGATGAACAGCGAATCGCCAGTCCAGAGTTCGCCGGGGACGCCGAAAAGGGCAGGCCTGCCATGGTCGTTTCGGCCACATTAAGTACTTCACCGACCATGATTTATTTCGGGCAGGAAGTAGGAGAGCCCGGTGCCGAGGATGCCGGGTTCGGTAAGCCCTCCCGAACGTCAATCTTCGATTATATAGGTGTGCCCCACCACCAAAGGTGGATGAACGACCATAAGTTTGATGGAGGACAACTTACAGATGAAGAGAAAGGTCTGCGAGATTTTTATTCCCGTTTACTGAACTTCACCATCTCAAGCGATGCCTTAATGGGCAAGTATGAGGAGATCCATTTCTATAACAAGGAACATACTGAAAACTACGATCACAGGGTTCTCTCGTACCTGCGCTGGAAAGGAGAAGATAGGGTATTAGTTGTAAGTAATTTTGATGCAGGCAGATCCTTAAGCTTTGACCTTAAAATTCCGCATCACATTATCTCTAAATGGGATATGGTGAATGGGGATTATGAAATCAGGGACGCACTTTACGGCGGGACAGGTTTGCTGCAGGTGATGGACGGTCAGGGGGTGGTGAAGATCAGTCTGAAGCCTTTGGAATCCTTTATTTACCAGTTGTAACAAAAAAAGCGGGTCTGGAATTTCCCGACCCGCTATCGATTTTCATGCCTGTAACGATCAACTTGCTGCCTCTTTGGGAGCGGTGGCTTTGTGAGCCCATCCTATAACTGTACAAACAATTCCAAAGAAGATCAGGCTTACCACACCGTCTACCAGGTGACCTGTCAGATCCATCAACTCAGAAGTAGCGTACCACAGCAGCCCATAGGAAATTCCTGCAAAAATCCCGATCCAAATTCCAAAGTTAAATCCTGAACCTGCACCGCGATCTTCCCCTGCCCATTTGCCATAAATAACGCTAAGGGCAAATGACCCGATGATGTGACTAATGATCAGAAAGCCAAAATCTGGCATTTCCTTCATTACATTGGTGATGGTATGACTCTCATAAAAATCTACCATCGCCATTCCCCAGATCAGATATCCAAGGACGAACATGGTAACTGCACCTGCTACAGTTGCCAAAAGGTTTTGTTTTGAAAACATAGTTTGTTGGGTTAATTGGTTAATAGTGAGATAAATATAATAAATTTTACAATTGGGAGACCCCGGAGATACAGAAAAGTCTTTTTTCCGGTGTGCCGATTTTGAGGGGAAACTGTATTTTAGTCCCCTAAAAAGAAGGAAGATGCGATTTAAGGTAAGTCTTGTTGTAATTCTTGGCGTTTTTATGAGCAACTGTATCCCATCCGAACCTGAAGTATTGATCATAGGTCACCGGGGAGCCATGGGATATGAGACCGAAAACACCCTTGCTTCAATAGAGAAGGCGATAGTGCTCGGGGTGGACATGATCGAGGTCGATGTTTTCCAGATTCAGAGCGGGGAGATTGCCGTTTTTCACGATGAGCGCGTGGACCGTCTTACCAATGGTGGCGGCCTGATAGAGGAGTATAACTACTTCGACATGAAACGGCTGATCCTCGACGGGGGCCATAGCATCCCCATCTTGCAGGATGTGCTGAAATTAGTGGACCACCGGATCCCTATGAACATCGAACTTAAAGGGGAGGGTACCGCGGATAACGTACACCAAATAGCCACTTCCTATTGTGAAAGGATGGGCTGGCGTCCTGATCAGTTCCTGATTTCCAGTTTTAACTGGGATGAGTTGAGGACGTATCGAATGCTGTCTCCCGAAGGCCGTATTGCTGTCCTCACGGAAGGAGATCCCCTGGAGGCTCTGGAAATAGCAAAAGAGTTGAAGGCGGAAGCCATCAACCCCCAGCACACCCAACTTAATGCGGAAAACGTCTCCAGCATCCATAAGGCCGGATTCAAAGTTTATACCTGGACTGTGAACGATCCTGCGGAATTTCATAGGCTTGTTTCCATTGGTGTTGACGGGGTGTTTTCTGACTTCCCCGACAGGATGAAATAATCCTTCAGGGCCCTCCCAAAACTATCTTGCAGCCCGTATTTTAGGCAAATACTGCTGGGTCAGGACAACCAAAGGGACAATACGGCAGCCAGAATCCCTCCGGCAAACGGGCCGATTATGGGAACCCAGCTATATTTCCAGTCGCTATCTCCCTTGTTCTTTATTGGTACCAGGGTATGGATGATGCGGGGACCCAGGTCACGGGCCGGATTGATGGCATAGCCGGTGGTCCCGCCCAGGCTTAGTCCAATTCCCCATACCAGAAGGGCTACCGGCAGGGCTCCAAGGGACCCCAGACCGATCACTGTCCCGGGATTGCCAAGGGTGGCATCCGTGAAATAAAGAACTGTGAATACAAGTACGAACGTACCGGTAAGCTCCGCGAAAAGGTTGAGCAGATAGTTCCGGATGGCCGGGCCTGTGCTGAATACTGCAAGGTGTAACCCAGGATCCGGGGTCCGGTTGAAATGGTCTTTGTACAAGAGCCAGACCGTGAAGGAACCTCCCATGGCACCGATCATTTGAGCCAGGATGTAGGGCAGGACTTCGGACCAAGGGAAGCTCCCGGCAACAGCCAGCCCAATGGTTACCGCCGGATTGATGTGTGCTCCGCTGTAGGGGCCTGCCACTACCACCCCCACATAAACGGCTAACCCCCATCCGGTGGTTATTACGATCCAACCCCCGTTATGCCCTTTGGTATCCTTCAGGACAACATTGGCAACAACCCCGCTGCCAAGAAGTATCAACAAAAAAGTCCCGATAATTTCAGCTGTAAATGCGCTCATGATCCTGTCAGGTTTTCTGAATCTGCGGCCCAGGATTCAAGAGCCCGGATGGCCCGGTACCAGCCCTGTATACCTTGCTCGATGTCTTTGCGGTCTTCCCTGGGGGTAAAGCGACGGTCAATTTTCCAAATTTGTTGGATCTCCTCCAGGTCGTCCCAGTAACCTACAGCCAGCCCTGCCAGAAATGCCGCCCCCATTACGGTGGTTTCCACGATTTCAGGCCGGACGGTCTCCGTGTTGAGCACATCGGCCTGGAACTGCATCAGCAGGTCGTTTACGGTGGCCCCCCCGTCCACCCTCAGTTCACGGATAGGGATGCCTGCATCCGCCTGCATGGCCTTCAGGATATCCATCGTCTGATAGGCGATGGATTCAAGTGCTGCCCTGGCTATGTGGGCATCGGTACTCCCCCGGGTGAGTCCAAAAAGGGCACCCCGGGCCTCCTGGTTCCAGTAGGGAGCCCCCAATCCGGCAAAGGCAGGGACGAAATACACCCCGTCAGAATCGTCTGCGCTGCAGGCCAGGCGTTCAACTTCAGATGACTTTCCGATTATTTTCAGGCCATCGCGCAACCACTGTACCACAGCCCCTGCTATAAAGATGCTGCCTTCCAGCACATAGGTAGTCTTGCCATTTATTTTCCAGCCTATGGAGGTGAGGAGGTTATTTTCTGATACGATGGGCGTATCGCCAATATTCATTAACATAAAGCAACCAGTACCGTAGGTGTTTTTGACCATTCCCTGGCGGGTGCACATCTGCCCGAAAAGGGCAGCCTGCTGATCCCCGGCGATTCCCGCGATCGGGATGCCCTCTTTCAGGAAGCCTGAATCGGTATACCCGTAAACCTCACTGGATTCCCTGACCTCGGGCAGCATGCTTTCGGGAATATCGAGCAATTCCAGCAATTCCGGATCCCATCTAAGGTCGTTGATATTGAAAAAAAGCGTCCGGCAGGCGTTGGTCACATCCGTTATATGAAGGGAGCCGCCCGTCATGTTCCAGATCAGCCAGGTGTCAATGGTGCCCAGGAGCAGGTCGCCGGCTTCGGCTTTTTCACGGGCACCTGGGACGTTATCCAGGATCCACTTTACTTTTGTGCCGGAAAAATAGGCGTCAATTACCAGGCCTGTCTTAGATCTGATGAGCTGCTGTCTTCCTTCTTTTTTTAGTTGTTCGCAAAAAGCGGCGGTCCTTTTGTCCTGCCATACAATGGCCTTATAGACGGGTTTTCCGGTTTTCCGGTCCCAGACTACTACGGTTTCCCGCTGGTTGGTAATCCCTATGGCCCGGATCTGCCCGGGGTTGATACCGGCCCTGGACAGGGCTTCGGAGGCCATTCCGGATTGCACTGCCCGGATTTCTTCCGCGTCGTGTTCCACCCAGCCGGATCTGGGAAAATATTGCTGAAATTCTTTCTGGGCACTTGAGATTATCTCACCTTTTCGGTTGAATACGAGCGCCCGGCAACTGGTAGTCCCCTGGTCTAGGGCTAGGATATATCCGTCCATAAGGAAATTTTAGGCAGCCTGTTTAAAGATTGGCTTCGCCCTAAAATACGGGAATTATGCATAAAAATGCAATCACCTCTGCCCCCGGGCTGCCCAAAGTTTCAGGACATGGCCTTCTCTAGTTGAGCCGGACGATCTCAAAATTCAGGATCCCGGCGAAGATCACCCATAACAGGTAAGGGAGCAGGAGGTTGGCTGCCGT
>SBFL01000233.1 GCA_006227965.1 Bacteroidota bacterium
TTAACGTAATGGCTCTTCATGGTCAGAGGGGACAGATTTCCATTGAACAGGATCCTGAAATTGAACACCTGATGAATATCTACAAAGAAGCCAAGGCCAATGCGGACTACTATACGATTCAGGTCGGGTTTGGCACCTATGACACTGCCGAACAGCTTCGGGACGAGGTCTCTGTCGAATTCCCCGAATATGACCCCAAGATCGTTTTTGACTCTCCTACCTACCGGGTTCACGTCGGGAAATTCTCAAACAGGCTGGAGGCCGAAAAAAAATTCCTTGAAGTTCGAAAGAAGTTCCCAGGCGCCCTTCTTCTCAAGTCCGGGAACCTGGAGCGCTAAAGCCCGGGGGAAATTCCAGATTCTATTTCCAATTAAGAATTTACCAGGGTAATCCGAAACCTGTGGATTGGTCTATATGCCCTTGGGGGAAACAAACGGGAACCCGGCAAAAAAAAATCCCAAACTCCGTTGGAATTTGGGATTTTGTTCCCGATAACTATCAGGATGAAGTTTGACCGGCAGGTCTATAGGGTCTTCTTGACCGCCACTTCCTGGAAGGCTTCCAAGATGTCGCTTTCCCTGATATCGTTGTAATTCTTGATCTGCATACCGCAATCGTACCCTTTGGACACTTCCTTCACATCGTCCTTGAAGCGCTTGAGGGATGCGAGTTCTCCCGTAAAGATCACCACGCCGTCGCGTATCAGGCGTATGCTGGAATTTCGGAAGATCTTCCCGCTGGTTACCATGCAACCGGCAATCGTTCCAATTTTGGAGATCTTGAAGGTTTCCCGTATTTCGGCTGTACCCGTAATCTCTTCCTTCATTTCCGGAGAGAGCATTCCCTCCATGGCATCCTTCAGGTCGTTGATCGCATCGTAAATGATGGAATACGTCCTGATATCGATTTCCTCCTTGTCAGCCACATCCCGGGCATTGCCCATCGGACGAACATTGAAACCGATGATAATCGCATCGGAGGCGGAAGCGAGCAGGACATCGGATTCGGTAATGGCGCCTACCCCTTTGTGAATGATATTCACCTGTATCTCATCGGTGGAGAGCTTCTGGAAGGAATCTGAAAGGGCTTCCACGGATCCGTCCACATCCCCTTTGAGGATAATGTTGAGCTCCTTGAAATCTCCCAGGGCAATCCGCCTACCGATCTCATCCAGGGTGATATGCCGCTGGGTTCGTACAGACTGTTCCCTCATTAACTGGCTCCGCTTTGCTGCAATCTGTTTGGCTTCCCGCTCATCCTCAAGGACATTGAATTTGTCTCCGGCTTGTGGTGCCCCATCCAGTCCAAGAATGGATATGGGGGTGGCGGGCCCGGCCACAATGATATTCTTTCCGCGTTCGTCCTGCATGGCCTTTACCTTTCCGCTACAGGTACCCGCCAGTACAAAATTCCCTATTTTCAGGGTTCCGGCCTGTACCAGGACAGTGGAAACGTAGCCCCGGCCCTTATCGAGGTAGGCCTCGACCACGGTACCAGAAGCATGCCTGTCCGGATTGGCTTTTAATTCAAGCATTTCTGCCTCGAGCAGGACTTTTTCAAGAAGCTCTTTGACCCCCTGGCCCGTCTTGGCCGAAATATCCTGGGATTGTATTTTTCCTCCCCAGTCTTCAACCAGGAAATTCATATTTGCCAGGCCTTCTTTGATCTTGTCGGGGTTGGCCGTTGGTTTGTCCACCTTGTTGATTGCAAAAACGATGGGCACCCCTGCCGCCTGGGCGTGGCTGATGGCCTCTTTTGTCTGGGGCATGATATCATCATCCGCCGCAATCACGATAATGGCGATATCGGTCACCTGAGCCCCCCTTGCCCGCATGGCGGTAAAGGCCTCGTGACCAGGAGTATCCAGGAAGGTGATTTTCTCACCACTGTCCAGGGTAACCCCGTAGGCACCAATGTGCTGGGTAATACCACCACTTTCGCCTGCGATTACATTTTCTTTCCGTATATAGTCAAGCAGGGAGGTTTTCCCGTGATCCACGTGTCCCATGACCGTCACGATCGGAGCCCTGGGCTTCAGGTCTTCCGGAGCATCCTCTTCTTCCTCTATGGCCTCCTCGATATCCGCAGTTACAAATTCGACCTCGTAACCGAACTCATCGGCTACAATAGCCAGGGTTTCCGCATCAAGGCGCTGGTTCATGGTAACCATTATCCCCAACGCCATACAGGCCGAGATGATCTCGGTTGTGGAAACATTCATCATGGTAGCCACTTCCTGTGCCGTCACGAATTCGGTAACCTTCAGGATCTTGCTCTCGCGTTCCTGCTGCTGCAGGTCCATTTCGGTTTGCTGGCGGTGCTGATCGCGTTTGTCGCGGCGGTACTTGGCCCCCTTGCCTTTCTTGGATTTTCCCTGAAGTTTCTCCAGGGTTTCCCTAACCTGCTTTTGTACTTCCTCCTCTGTAGGTTCTACTTTCATGGAAGTACCCCGCTGTCCCTTCCTTGCGCCTCCACGTCCTTTGTCGGCATCAGCCTTACTGACGATACGGCGGCGACGGCGCTTGCGGTCTGCCTTGTCTTCCTTGTTATTGTTTTCCTTCTTCTTTTTCGGCTTATCAAACTTGGACAGGTCGATCTTGTCTTTGATCTTCGGCCCTGAAAGCTTCTGATATTCAGTCTCCACCTTCTCGGACTCCTTGACCTCTTCTTTGGCAGGAGCTTCTTCCTTGGCTACCGGCGCTGCAGGAGCTTCCTCTTTTTTCTCCGGGACAGGTTCCGGTACTGGTTCCGGTAGTGGTTCCGGTTTCGGCTCTGCTGTTTTCTTGGGAGCATCAAGCTCAATCTTGCCAACTGTCCTGGGGCCCGCCAGTTCAACCTTGGCCTTCACCACTTCGGGCTGGGTGCGCTTTTCGCGTGCCAGCCGCTTTTCCTCAAACTCCTGTTCCTGTTGTATCCGGATGGCTTCCTTCTCCTTCCGCTTCTCCTCCCCTACTTCCTTGGAGGCAACCTTTTTGCTCTTATCCGTCTGGAACTCCTCCAGCAAGACCTGGTAAATTTCATTGGAAATCTTGGTCGTGGGGCGGGCATCCACCTCATGACCCTGGGAGGTGAGGTAATCCACCGCCCGGTCCAAGGAAATATTGAGTTCTCTCAGGACTTTATTAAGCCTTATGGTTGCGTTTTCTGCCATAAAAAATGCGCTCTCTGTTACTCTATTAAGGTGCTAATATATAGCTTAATCTTCAAATTCTTCCTTGAGGATACGGACGACATCCAAAATGGTTTCCTCCTCAAGATCGGTGCGTTTGACCAGATCCTCCACGTCCTGTTCAAGGACACTGCGGGCAGTATCCAGGCCTATTTTCCGGAACTCGCCGATTACCCATTCCTCGATCTCATCGGAGAACTCTGTCAGTTCCACGTCTTCCTCCACGCCTTCCCGGAATACATCGATTTCATATCCGGTGAGCTTCCCGGCCAGGCGGATGTTGTGCCCTCCCCTTCCGATGGCCTTTGAGACCTCTTCCGGTTTGAGGTACACCTGTGCGGTCTTATCCTCATCGTTGAGTTTTACAAGGGAAACCCTGGCGGGGCTCAGGGCTCTGGTAACCATCAACTGAGGATTGTTGGTCCAGTTGATCACATCGATATTCTCATTTCCCAGTTCACGGACGATCCCGTGGATCCGGGATCCTTTCATCCCTACGCAGGCCCCTACCGGATCGATCCGGTCATCATAGGAATCCACGGCTACCTTTGCCTTCTCCCCAGGGATCCTGACCACCTTCTTGACGGTAATAAGACCGTCAAATACTTCCGGTATCTCCTGATGGAACAATTGCTCCAGGAATACCGGCGAGGTTCGGGACATGATGATAAGTGGTTTGTTCCCTTTAAGCTCCACACTTTCAATGATCCCCCGTACGTTGTCTCCCTTGCGGAAGAAATCCGAAGGAATCTGTTTTTCCTTGGGCATGATTATTTCATTGCCCTCATCGTCCAGAAGGATGATCGCCCGGTGGCGAATATGATGAACCTCGGCGGTGTAGATTTCTCCTTCCAGGTCCTTGAATTGTTTATAAATGGTCGTATTGTCGTGTTCGTGGATCCTGGCGATCAGGTTCTGGCGCAAGGCCAGAATGGACCGACGGCCAAGGTCCTTTAATTTGACCTCCTCGGACACATCCTCCCCGATTTCAAAATCGGGTTCTATTTTGCGCGCCTCGGAAAGAGAGATCTCCTCGTTGGGTTCCTCTACCTCCCCGTCGGGAACCACAACACGGTTCCTCCAGATTTCCAAATCCCCCTTGTCGGGGTTGATGATAATGTCGAAATTGTCATCGGAGCCAAACTTCCGCTTAAGAGCCCCCCGGAATACTTCTTCCAGAATAGCCATAAGCGTTACCCGGTCAATGAACTTATCGTCCTTGAACTCGGAGAAAGATTCGATCAGTGCAAGATTTTCCATGTCTTACTTTGCGGTTAGAATTTTAAAACAACATTCGCCTGCTCTATCTCGGAAAAAGGAATTTTTGCCTCTTTCCGGAC
>SBFL01000049.1 GCA_006227965.1 Bacteroidota bacterium
CCTGGAATCCCCTAGGGATTCCAGGCCTTGGTATTGGGGGGAATTGCCTATATTTGCCAACTGGAAAGAAGCCTAAGGCGGAATGGAAGACCAGATTATAACGGACGGAAAGTACCGGTATATCGAATTCGGGGAAGGCGCCCCTATGATTATCCTCCACGGGTTGATGGGAGGCCTCAGCAATTTCGAAGGGGTAACCAGTTATTTCCCTGAGAAAGGCTACAAGGTGCTGGTCCCTGAGCTCCCTATCTATGACATGCCGTTACTCAAGACGAACGTCAAGAATTTTGCCAAGTTCCTGGAAGAATTCATAGAATACAAAGGGCTCAGGGACGTTATCCTGCTTGGGAATTCCCTGGGCGGGCACATCGGGCTATTGCACACCAAGCTCTATCCTGAAATGGTTAAAGCCCTGGTGATTACTGGGAGTTCAGGACTGTATGAGAGTGCCATGGGGGACGGGTATCCCAAAAGGGGTGATTATGAATTCATCAAGAAAAAGGCCGAGGATGTTTTCTATGATCCCAAGGTAGCCACCAAGGAAATCGTAGATGAGGTTTACGCCGCGGTAAATGACCGGATGAAACTTGTCAAAACCCTTTCCATTGCCAAAAGTGCCATTCGCCACAATATGGCAAAGGACCTTCCCAAGATGAATACCCCCACCTGTATTATCTGGGGTGAAAACGATTCGGTGACCCCACCCAACGTAGCGGAGGAATTCCACCAGCTGTTGCCGGATTCAGATTTGTTCTGGATCCCGAAATGCGGGCACGCCCCCATGATGGAGCATCCCGAAGATTTTAATACCATTCTGGAGGCATGGCTCAAAAAACGAGGCTTCTAGAAACCCAGGAGTGAAACCCTCCTCCCCTCGGGGCGTTAACCTTTCCGTCAATGAAAATCACCTCAGCAGAGTTTGTGTGCAGCAATACGGAGGTAGCCAAATGCCCGGGCGAACCCCTGCCGGAATACGCCTTTATAGGTCGCTCCAATGTGGGGAAGTCTTCACTTATAAACATGCTTACAGAACGGAAAAGCCTGGCCAAAACCTCAGGAAGACCCGGCAAGACCCAGCTCATAAACCATTTCATTATTAATAAGGACTGGTTCCTGGTGGATCTGCCCGGATATGGGTATGCGCGGACCTCTAAAAAACAAAAAGCCCGTTTCCAGAAACTTATCGACAAATACTTCACGCAAAGAACACAATTGCTGGCAGCTTTTCTGCTGGTGGATATCCGGCATGACCCACAGCCCATAGATCTGGATTTTATGGAATGGCTTAATGGAAAAAGCATTCCCTTTTCCCTGGTTTTCACCAAAGCCGATAAGCTCAAACCCGGGGCAAGGGAACATGCAGTGAAAAGTTATCAGGAGAAAATGAAAGTCCGGGGTTGGGTGGAGATGCCGCCGTATTTCATTACCTCATCCTCAAAAAATCTTGGCAGGGAAGAGCTCCTTGCTTATATCGGAGGAGTGAACAGGGCCTTTCGGGAATCCGGCAAGGGTTAAGGCTAGTTTCTAACAGCTATCATTTGTAGGTCGCGGGAGGGGAAAGCCTCCCCCCACCCGTTCTCAATCTACTGAACCAGGCTGCAACGTCCTTGCAATCCATAACGCAGCGATCCATAAAAGGCAGATCTGTGGGATATCAACTTCTTTGCTCCAGCTTCCTTAAAAGCTCATCAAGGTTTTCCAGGCGCACTATCTCACTTTTAGGCAAAAGTATTTCCCAGGTCTCGGAGCTACGGCATAAGACAACCGGAAGTTCCAGTCCTGGAAAGCTTTCCGCTAACGGGGATTTTTTGAATTGATCCCTGTGGCAAAACACAACCTCGCGTCCAATGTTCTCAAGGAAATGGGACCATTCAGCCTTTGGGCCGGCAATTCCATGGGTCAGCTGGCAAAGTTTGCACGAATAGGTCTGTGGGCTGAGCACTTTATGCAGGCTGTCCATAAGGGCATGCTGCCAGCCCCCGTCTGCATTCCATACAAACACCAATGTTCCTTCTTTAAAGCCTCTGGTTCCTTCCATCTTAGATATTTAGTTGGATCGTTACGGAAATCCTTTCAAACCCAACTGCTACTCATTGCTTTTTAAATGCTGGTGTTTTGCAGGGGGATTATTTAATTTAATCCTATGGGGAGGGGGGCAGCCCCCCAAAACCCGGATTTAATACACCCCCACTATCCAATGCATTATATTTAAAGTAACCAAAGATAGCTTCTGAAATGTTCCTGACCTTTTAGCACTCGTTGCTTTTAACCTTTTCTTATAATCATCCGGTGAGGCTGATGTGTAACTTGTGGCTGTTTTTTATAACCCTGGAAGTCTATGGACAGAGTACTACATAAGGCAGACAGCCGTGGCTATGCTAACCACGGTTGGCTGGAGAGCCACCACAGTTTCAGTTTTGCGAGTTACTACAACCCCCAACGGATGCAATTCGGCACGCTGCGGGTACTTAATGATGACCGGGTAGCACCGGGCATGGGCTTTGGGACGCACGCACACCAAAACATGGAAATAATTTCGATTCCCCTGGAAGGTGACCTGGAGCATAAGGACAGTATGGGGAATACGGCAGTGATCAGACAGGGAGATGTGCAGGTCATGAGTGCGGGTAGCGGCGTCCAACACAGCGAATACAATAAGAACAGGGACCGTGAAGTGGCTTTCCTGCAAATATGGGTGCTCCCGGACCGGCCCAATGTTAAACCCCGATACGATCAAATCACACTGAACAGGGAGGAATTAATAAAAACGTGGTTCACGCTCCTGGGTCCCCGGAATAAACACGACGGTCTCTGGATTCACCAAAACGCCTGGTTCCACATGGGTGAATTCAACAATCAGGATACAGCCAAGTATACGATTAAGGAATATGGAAATGGCCTGTATATCTTCGTGCTGGAAGGCAAAGTAAAGGCGGGGGATGAAATCCTGGGGCGTCGTGATGCCCTGGGGGTGTGGAATACTGCAGAAGTAGAATTCAGGATGGAGGACAAAAGCCGGCTGCTATTGCTTGAAGTGCCAATGTCCAACTAACCTGCCTCGATTCGAATCATGAGGTTTGTCATGTCCCGTCTCGGAAAGAGGTGCTAGCTTTATGCAGAAATAACTCTCGGCTCCATGAACAAAATAACCGTTATCCTCGTTCCGTATGATTTTTCCGATGCCGCAAAAGCGGGCTTCCGTTACGCTGTGAACTTTGCCGGGCACCGCCCGGGAATCCATCTCCGCGTCCGTTTCATCATGGATGAAGGATCGGCCGATGCCTTAAGTTCAGCCTTTGAAGAGCTCACCAAGGGGCTCAGCAAAGCCTTCAGGGCAAAAATTTCCTGGACTTCACTGATTCCCGGCTCTGTCCGGGACCTGATTGAAAAAAGCAAGGCGGAAACTACAGACATGATTATTATGGGCACATCAGGATCAGGGGACCCACAGGTTACCACCAAGACTTCCGAGATGGTACTTTCAGCGGAATGCCCTGTATTGGTAGTACCAATGGGAGCGCAGGAAGAGTTCACTCTATCAAAGATCGCCCTGGTACTTGGGCCAAATGAAATTGACGACCCCGCCCTGCTGACTACCCTCCTGGATGTCTCCAGAAGCTGCGGAGCCCGTGTAACGGTCCTGACCATTGAAAATGAACCTGGCACCTATGGGTATTCCCCGGAGGAAGAACGCAATGAACACCTGCTGGAGTACTACCTGGAGTCCTTTTATTCCCACCATGCCTATATCAGGAACGATGATGTCGTACAGGGTATTTTCGACTATGTGGACAAACATGAAATAGATATGGTGGCTATCCTGCCCCGTAAACACGCCAGGGAAGGAACGCCTTCAGAGGGTCGGCTTACCCGAATTCTGACCCTTCAGTCGAAAACCCCCCTGCTTGCCATTGAACACTGAGTCAGAAACTGATCAGAGTTGAGTTTGCCGGCAGAATGTGCACTTCATTCCCACGCATTCTGTACAGTACCCAATTAATACGTATTTTCGGCACGCATTAATGAAGTTTTCTACATGCGAGTTACCTCTAAATATGCCAGCTGGCATCATCCCTATAAACCTGCCCGCGAATTCAATAAACGGATTGCCTATTTCAGCATGGAATTCGGTATTACACAGGGTCTGAAAATCTATTCAGGCGGTCTTGGCTTTCTGGCCGGGTCCCATATGCGGTCCGCTTACGATCTGAAACAAAATATGATCGGGATCGGGATGCTGTGGAAGTACGGGTATTATGATCAGGGAAGGGCTGAAGACCAAAGCATGCAGGTTGAGC
Source organism: Bacteroidota bacterium (assembly GCA_006227965.1). Classification (GTDB taxonomy): domain Bacteria; phylum Bacteroidota; class Bacteroidia; order Flavobacteriales; family Flavobacteriaceae; genus Robiginitalea. Next base: position 4,299 of record SBFL01000049.1, read on the forward strand.
GGATCGAAAAACAGTACAATTTCCTGGAAGACACGGGGATTGAGGTTCGCGTAACGATCAACGACAATCCGGACGTTTTTGTGCGCGCCTATGTCCTGAAACCTGAGATCTTTGGCACGGTCCCTATTTATTTGCTGACGACGGACCTTCCCCGGAACGATTACCTTTCAAGGACGATCACCGACCAGTTATACGATTCAA